>CAVDQP010000014.1:6494-14988 GCA_963611245.1 Holdemanella biformis | reverse complement strand
TTCCTTTACCGTGTTCTTCCCGCCGTTTTTACCAAATCTTTTTGTTTTTTCTTAAAAACAGGCTTTAAAACCTGAAACAGGTTTCTGCTTACCGTTTTTCAGACGATGTTTTCTTCTTTTTTCACTAAAAGAGAACTGCCCGTCATTTGTGCCGGTTTTTGAATGTTTAACAAATCCAACAAGGTCGGCGCAATGTCCGCCAATCTTCCTTCTTTCAACGCCGTTACTTCTTTCGGCGGATTGACAAGGACCGCTTTGACCGGAGTCGCCGTGTGCGCCGTGTAAGGAGCGTGCGTGACAGGATCTTTCATCAATTCGGCGTTGCCGTGGTCCGCGGTGACAAACATACAACCGCCGACTTCTTTTAAAGCCTCTTCCACGCGGCCGATACATTCGTCCACCGCTTCAACGGCTTTGACGGCGGCGTCCATCACGCCGGTATGACCGACCATGTCGCCGTTGGCGTAATTCACGATAATCGTGTCAAACTTGCCGCTTTTAATCGCTTCAACCAACTTGTCCGTCACTTCGTAAGCGGACATTTCCGGCTTTAAGTCGTAAGTGGCGACTTTCGGACTGGGGATTAAAATGCGTTCTTCGCCTTTGAACATTTTTTCTTCCCCGCCGTTAAAGAAAAACGTGACGTGAGCGTATTTTTCCGTTTCCGCGATTCGCAATTGCGTTAAATGATGGTCGGAAATAACTTCGCCGTAAATCTGTTCCAAAGAAACAGGCGGAAAAAGGGTGTGCAGATACGGGTTGAGTTCCGCTGAATATTCCGCCATGCCGACGGCGTCGACAAAATGCACGATTTTTTCGCGCGGCGCTTTTTCAAAATCAGGTTCCAACAACATCATAAGGATTTCTCGTGCTCTGTCGGAACGGAAATTCGCCATTAAAACGGCGTCTCCGTCGTTCATTCCCTGATAATCCCCGATAACGGCCGGTTTGACAAATTCATCATAAACTTTTTCGGCATAAGTTGCGTTTATTGCTTCCAAAACAGACGCAAAACGCGGCGCTTTGGCTTGAGTCAACATATCATAGGCCAACGTGACTCTGTCCCAACGGTTGTCTCTGTCCATCGCGTAATATCTGCCGCAAACAGTAGCGATGCGAACCAAAGGCAGATCGTGGATTTTTTCTTCAAAAGACGCAAGGAATCCTTTTGCCGAATCGGGCGGCGTGTCCCGTCCGTCCAAATAAGCGTGCACATAAACTTGAATGCCGTTGTCATTCAAAATCTTTGCCAAAGCTTCCATATGGTGTTGATGAGAATGAACTCCCCCCGGCGATAAAAGTCCCATCAGATGACAGGCGCCCTTGCTTTGCTTTAATTTTTGAATCAAAGCCACAAGAACGGGATTTTCCGTCAATGTTCCGGTTTCAATCGCTTCATCGATGCGAGGCAAATCTTGCATAACGATTCGACCGGCACCAAGGTTGGTATGCCCGACTTCAGAATTGCCCATCTGTCCTTTCGGTAAACCGACATCTAAGCCGGAGGTTTGAATCATCGTTGTCGGATATTGTTGAATAAATCTGTGCCAATTCGGCGTGTTTCCTGTTTCAATGGCGTTGTTTTCTTTTTCCGCGCGGTATCCCCAACCGTCAAGGACGCAAAGCATTACAGGTTTCATCTTTTCCATTTTCATTCCTTTTCTTTAATTTTTTGTTTTTCCTAAAAGGGAGAACGCTCCTTTTTTATCAATGCTTTTAATATATGGAGGTTTTCTTTTTATCTCAAGACTATACTCGAATTTATTCAAAAACGATACATTTTTCTTTATGTTTTTTTCTTTTTCTTTGAAATTTTTCTGGAGAATTTCTTCTGTTCTTGTTAAAGTTGTCAAAGGAAAAGAAAGGTTAATCGTATGAACGCGCATTCTTCAAAAAAATTATGGGTGATTGCTTACCTGATATACATCATTACCGTTTCTTTGGTGGTGGGGGTGGAATATCACGCCTCTTTGAAAAAAATATTGAGGTTGATTGACGAAAAACTGACGATTGCCATCAAAAATATCAAGTATATTTTGCCGGCGGGGTATCATGATGTGGAAGTCACGCCGCAAGAATACAGAAATGTCACGCGCCGTTTGACGGAAGCCAGTCATGATACCGGTTTTAAGTTTTTTTATACCGTGGTGAAAGGCGAAGACGGCCATTTATACGAAGCTTCTTCCAGCGAATTGGATCCCGACGAGCCGCCTCAATATTACAGTATGTATGAAAACCCGAATCCCATGTTCGGGCGTTTGTTGAAAACAGGCAAAAGAAACGAGGTCTTTTTTCAATATAACAAAGACCGAAAAGGCGATCATCGCATAGGGTGCATTAAAGAATATTCTTTTGCCGGAAAGCCGTTTTTGTCTTGCGCCGATTACGATATGAGCATGATGCGCCGAGAATTGAAAATTTCTTCCGTGCGGCAATTGATTTATTATCTGTTGTTGTTATTGTGCGTCTATCCTTTTGTTTGGGCGTATAAAGAGGCGTCTAAATTTCGGCAGATGCAGCTGGAACACGATGTCAGAAGTCGAACGGCAGAGTTGGGGTTTGCTTTGAAAACAGCGGAAAAGGCCAGTCAGACAAAATCAAACTTTCTTGCGTCCATGAGTCACGAGCTGCGCACGCCGTTGAACGCGATTATCGGCTTTTCCTGCGCGATGAAAGACGAGGCGTTCGGTCCCATGCAAAATCAGCAGTATTTGGAATACGCCGGACATATTCATACCAGCGGAGAACATTTATTGACTCTTATCAACAATATGTTGGATTTGTCAAAATTGGAATCGGATAAGGAAGTTGTCAAAGCCGAATGGACGGATATGGGCGCCGTTTTAAAAGAATGTCTGGAAATTGTCAGCGGCTATCCGACGGCCGGTGAAAAAAAGTTTGAAACCAAAATTTCCTATAATCTGCCGCGCGTGTATGTGGATACGCGCATGATGAAACAGGTCTTTTTAAATCTTTTATCCAACGCGATTAAATTCACGCCGTCCGGAGGCGTGATATCCGTGGTTATGGGATTGTCCGCGGAAGGAGGCTTTTTCTTTAAAGTGAAGGATAACGGTATCGGTATTCCGGCGGATAAGTTAAAATTGATTTTCGAACCTTTTACGCAAGTGGAAAATATCATGACCAAGCATCATCAAGGAACGGGATTGGGATTGGCGTTGGTCAAACAGATTGTGAAATATCACAAAGGAGAAATAAAAGTCCGCAGCGAGTTAAATTCAGGCACGGAGTTTACGGTTTTTCTGCCTGTTGAATTGATTGAAAACAGCAAGTAATCTTCACAAAGAAGATTTGAAACGGACCCGAATTTCAAAGGTTTAAAAAATGGAGTATGAAATGGATTTGATACAACAAGCCTCTTTATTGATAAAAGAGGGAAAATTGGTTGCTTTCCCGACGGAAACGGTTTACGGATTGGGCGCCGATGCGCGCAATGATAAAGCGGTGGCTTCTATTTTCGAAGCAAAAGGCCGGCCGCAATTTAATCCGCTTATCAGTCACGTTTCGTCTGTCGAAATGTTGGAAAGCTTTGTTTTTTTAACGGACAAGGCTCTGGATTTAATCAAGGCTTTTTGGCCGGGGTCGTTGACGTTGGTTCTTAAAAGAAAAGAAACGGACAAGCCTGTCTCTTACCTTGTTTCCGCGGGATTGGACACCGCCGCCGTGCGTATGCCGGATCATAAAATGGCGTTGGAT
Organism: Holdemanella biformis; assembly: GCA_963611245.1. GTDB lineage: Bacteria > Pseudomonadota > Alphaproteobacteria > CASFRQ01 > SAAU01 > CASFRQ01. The sequence continues at coordinate 11,271 of CAVDQP010000014.1, read as the reverse complement.
TTAATTGAAGCGTCCGGTTGTCCTATCGCGGCGCCGAGCGCGAATCCGTCCGGAACGTTAAGTCCGACGTGTGCTCAAGATGTGGAAAAAACTCTCGGATCAAAAGTGGATATGATTTTGGACGGAGGATATTGTCGTGTGGGAGTCGAATCCACGGTTCTTTTAATGACGGAAGAAACGCCCGTTTGCTTGCGCCCGGGCGGATTGGCGTTAGAGGAGATTGAAGCGAAAATAGGACCGGTGTTAATATCCTCGGGCACTTCTTCCGCTCCGCGTTCCCCGGGGCAGCTGTTGAGCCATTATGCGCCTTTCAGGGATTTAAGAATGAATGCCTTGGATAAAAAAGAAGGGGAAGCGTATTTGGCTTTCGGCCCTGTAAACGGTGTCGAAGCGGATTTAAATCTCAGCCCGTCGGGGGATTTAAAAGAGGCGGCGGCAAATTTGTTTCGAATGATACGACAGTTGGACAGAGAACCATTTCAAAGTATCGCCGTTGCGCCGGTGCCGCTCAACGGATTGGGACTGGCTATCAATGACCGGTTGAAACGGGCGGCTTATCCTCGTTCTTATCCGCGGTAATCGGTTGAAATAAACGCGTGCGTTTTTGTTCTTTCGAACAAAAAAGTCGGCTGATTTTTTTAAAGAAAATCAAGAAAAAATATAAAATTCAGGTATAAAAAAAGCGTGGAATTTTGCCACGCTTTTTTCTGTTGGCCAAACCTTTGATTACGGATTGCGCACTTTAGGCATCGGGAACGGTTTTGTTGACGTTCCGGAACCTGATTCAAAGTTCATGGTTTCAGGATACTTAAACGCCGCCGGATCAAAGACGCAATAAGTCTGCGCAAACAAAGTCATTGTCTGCGGCGCAACACCTTGCGGATTCCATTGATAGGAAGTGACGCCGGATCTGGAAATACGGTTAATCAATCCCATGGCCACGTCCCAAGCAATGGTTACGTTTCCGGATTCTATCGGGTTTAACAAGGTCACAAGCCAGTTATCTGTTTGACCAATCATATTGCTGTTCAGCAAGAATCCGGTATCAGCATCGCCGGTTTCTCTGATAGGAACATATTCGCCCGTGTTTGAATAGTTGTTTTTGAAAGGTCTGTTCGAGTCAATCAAAGAATACGGCACTTGGTTCGTTTCTTCCGTCGCGTCCGCCGGTTCATACGGCAAAAGCTTTTGTTGTCCCGCCGATGAATCATAGTAAAGTAAAACAGATTCACCTGATGATGTTCTGGGGTTTGTTGTCTGCCCCGTGGCGCCGATAACATTCCCTTGATCGTCCGTTGTCAAATCGATTTGCAGTTCATGCGTGTGAGACATCGGTATCATCAAGTGTGAAATTTTTGACATTTCAAACGCGGTCGGCAACAAAGTAATCAAAGGCGCGTATCCGACAGGGCATTTGCCTTCAGCCTCGGCTCCCGTCATTCCGGGGGCCGGCACTCTGCCCATATAAGGGTGGGAAATGCAGGAATACGTATCACAACCGGTTAAATCCAATGTTCCGTCCGCAGTTTCATCATACGCCTTATAAGAACCTGCCTTATAGAACTGCCCGTCGGTGTCCCCTTTGACGGCAAACGGATAGTTCGGACAAGTGTTGGCTGTGCACGGCCAATCGCCCTGATAATAAGTATTTGTCAAATAATACATACCTTTGCTGATGTAGTTCGGCAGGATTTGACTTAACCGAGCGCCGCCTCTGGACGTTAACCGAATGTCGTTCATAATGGAAACATAGGCGGGATCAACCTGATAATAAGATTCCGTCACACCCAGAGTGTCTTTTTCCAAATCCAGCGTTGTTTCGTCGCTGTTGGCGATATTCAGCTGGTTTTGAACGGGTGTTCCCGTCACTAATCGTCCGTCACGCAGATAAATGTCCCCTTCCGGAATAATCAGTTTGGCATTTTCTTGCGGGTAAGTTTCAAAAAAAAGATCTTTATTTCCGGCAATATCCTTAAAAACAGGCACGGCGCCGGTTCCGGCCGCCAACGGGAAACCGTTTTCGTCCAGTTGTCCTTCCCCTTCCGTATTGTAATTTAACCCGCCGATGGTAACTCTGTTTTCCGTATACAGATTGTTGGTGTAAGTGTTTTTTCTGACTCTTAAATCTTCAAGAATTTCAACCGGTCTGCTCGCAAGGATTTTTGTATCCGTCACTTGGAATAAAGGAATGCACTTTTTGTTAATTATTCCGCCGGTTTCCGTTCCGTCCGGCATTTCCGCCGTGTTTAATTCGGCTTTTTGCACATTCGCCGTCGGCGTGTCGTCTTGAATATCCGTGTCCATGTTTGTTCCGGTGGTAACATATTCAATGCAAGCGGCGCCGTCCAGTCCTTCTTCCTGAAGAATGGTGAAATCACCGGAAGTGGAGAGAGCTCCCTTGACGTGCATATTTTCTTTGGCAAGAACATTTTCACGAATTTCCGCATTTCCTTTGACCAGCAGATCTTTTTCCGTCGTCAGGCTTTTGGCAGCCAAATCCTCCCTGAAACGGGTGGCCTGATAAACATTTAACGGCTTTCCGCTGGAGTAAGGCATAATATTGTCCACATAAATGGTCATTCCCTCGACTTCATCTTCGGGAGACGTCGTTGCAAAGGTGTTGCCGTCCAAAACAATGGTGTTTTCCGATATTTTTACCCCTTTTCCGTCTTCCTGACTGGAAATAAAGTCGTCCGAGATGACCGTTTTTGCCGTGACCGTGTCAATGTCATCAATATTGTAGCCGCTGGCGTCCAAATCGGAAGTTAAACGACTTAACACATTTTTTCCCGTTGTATCATAAGCGGCCAAAGCAATCACCGTGTTTTCGGAAACGGAAGAGGAGGGAACCGGTAAAGTCCACGACCCTAAAGTTCCGTAAGCTTGAGCCGATTCGCCTTCGCCGGATTTGGTCGCGACAATACCGCCGTCCGCCCCGATAAGGGAAGCGACCCGCGCCGCTCTTCTTTGTGTGTCCATGGATTGGTTGGCAATGACCATACCGGAAACGACCGGACGATAATATACTTTTTCTTCTCCGGTAGTGATGTCTTTTGTAATGCCGGCCGGCACCGTATAGCCTAAAAAGGCAATGTCATACGGTTGTCCGGATTCGGAACCGAAATCGCTGTCCTCCAATCCCGGAGGCATGGTCCCCATTAAAGCGTTTTTCAATTTATCGTCCGACGACATTTCTGAAAGCATCAGCTTTTTAGGGTTTTTGTTGGTAATGGTTTGCGCGCTGACCGGAACTTCTTGAGTCGTCTCGTCCATAATGCCCAGCTTGACTTTAATTCCAACTTCGTTACTTTGAATAAAAGCATTGATGCCGTCGCGAATGCTGCGCATTTGAGCCGCTTTTGAAACATCGTCCACTTCGTTGTTTCTGTCCGCTATTTGTTTGTAAAGAAGAGGGGAAATCATCGTCATCAGCCCGAGAACGGCAATCGCCTCAAGCATCAAAGCGCCTTTTTGTTCTGTATGATTGTTTTTTCTAAACATTTTCTTTCTCCTTTAATCGCAAAGTGCCGAGCTGATCGGAACATACGGCCGACGTCTTCTGCCTGTTTTGGGGTCGGTCACCTCTGTGGCGTCCGGATTTGTCGCTCTGAAAAGAGGTGTAATGCAGACGACATAATGTTGTTTGATATCCCCCGCTTCCAATAAAGAACAGTCTTGTTTTTTCGGGTCGCATCCGGCCGTTTCTTTCAAAAACTTTGTAAACCGGCAAGGAAGAGTAATCTCTTCTCCTTTCGGCGTCCGCAAAGCGTAACTTGTTCCTTTTTGATATTTTGTCAGTTCGGTGGTTTGCAATCCGTTTACTTTTACAATCTCACCGCATTCGGGAGAGCCTCCCGCCATTTCCAACATGGCTTTTCTCCACAGATTGAAATATTCCGGACGAGATTGCCAAAACGCGGGCACCGCTCCGTAGGTAATTAAAAAGTCCGAGGTGCTGTCCGTCGCGTTTTTGGAATATTCAACTTGACAGGTCGGTTTGAAATTGCTGTCCAGTGCTTCTTCGCCGGTGGCGTTGGAAATGCACATCACCATTGTCGCGAATCCGTCGTCCGCCGTTAAAGGTTCCGTCGAATAGTTTTTATCAAATAAATCATCGTTAAAACCGATAGGAACGGTTTCTTTAATCGCCTCTAAAGTAATAAAGCCGACCCGTCCGGCGTTATGGTTTAAATCTTTCAACGTAAAAAGAGAACCGGCCTCTCTCAGAGGGATATTTTCCACCTCTTTTCCGGCCACCAACTGGGCGTAAATGCTTTTGTCGCGGCATTTTGTATGAGGCAGAATCTCTTCCACTTTTTTCAAACAAGGCACGCCGTCTTCCCCTTTTCCGGCATAAGAACGACAGGTCCACGTGCAAGAGGTTTTGTCGTCCACCGTCGAGCACGAACACGACTCCGGTTTGTGGTCATCTTCCGCCACGCTGAGACAATACCGGTCGAGGCAGTTGACGGTTGTCGAAAACAAAGGCTTTTGGTCGTTGGAAAAAAATGTTCTGGCGGCTTCGTGTTGTGTGACAAAGCTGGTAACGGCGGATTTCGCCCTTTCCAAATTGTCAATTATCAACGAATCCGTCCTTGGATTTAAAGCGTAAATCAAGGCGGTAATCGTAATGGTCAGCATAAATACCCAATAAAACATATTTTTTCCTTAAATATTTGTTGCGTCGAAATTTTATGCAATCGTATTCTTCTTTTTTTCAGGATACAAGGATTTTTCCCCGATTCAAGAAAAAAATACTATATATTAAGTCATAAAA
>CAVDQP010000014.1:3863-6480 GCA_963611245.1 Holdemanella biformis | reverse complement strand
TCGCAGAAGTGAGACATTTTTTGATTTTTTTAAGAGCGAATCGGAAAAAAATCTTCTTTTTTTATTTCTTTGAGGTATACTGATTTTCAAAAAAAGGAAAAAACTATGCTGAATGTCGTGATTGCCAAACCAACGAAAAACTGCAACGCCGGTTGTTCATACTGCGGAGCGGCTTTGTCGGCTCAAGGGCGTTGGTCTTTTGAAGATTTTAAACTGTATTTTGATAAGTTGGAACCTTATTTGGCGCCGAATGCTTTATGGCTGTGGCACGGCGGGGAACCTTTGCTGATGGGACCGGACTTTTATGAAAAGACCTATGATTATATGAAAGAAAAGCACCCCGATTTGCAGTTCGCCATCCAGACAAATATTTTGGATTACAGCACGAAAAAATGGAAAGACACTTTGATGAAACTGACAAACGGCCAAGTGTCCACCAGTTTTGATCCGGATATGAAAGGCCGGTTGTATCAAGGGTCGTCTTCGGCATACACGGAATTATTTTTGGAAAAGCTTTTAAATATGCAGGCGGACGGTTTTCGATTGTTTATTATCGGGACTTACGATGATGAAATGTATGAAAAACAGATGCATCTGCGTATGATGGAATTTTGTTTGGCTATGGGAAAGGGCGCGCCTTCACTGAGGTTTAACTATCGCTATCCGGCCGGACGGGCGTTGGGACAAGGCGTCATGATGTCGCCGGAAAATTTCGCGTCTCTGTTGATTGAAACTTATGATTTATGGCAAGAGGCTCGGCCGGATTTTACAATTTTCCCGCAAATCCAGATGATGCAACTGCTTCAAAGCAATGATACGCGCGTGAATCAATGTCCTTGGACGCGCCAATGCACGGGAAAGTTTTTCGGTTTGGAAGCGGACGGCAGTATTTTTAATTGCTGCACTTTTTCGGATACGAACGACGACGATTACAGATTCGGCAATTTGAAAACAAATACCGTGCCGGAACTTTTGAATTCTTTGGCGGCCAGAAGATTAAAAAGAAGAAGAGTCCTTATTGATAAAGAATGTCTGGCTTGTGAATTTCATCATTTGTGTCACGGCGGTTGCGCCCGTGATACGATTTTGTATGGAAAAGGGTTGTATGAAAAGACTTTCTACTGCGACAGTTGGAAAAAAGTTTTTCAGCATATTAAAGACAGTATGGAAAATAATCAAAAGGCGCAGGAAAGCGCTTTGCTGCAACCGGACGCTTTTTCCGAAAAGGAGGTGGAAACATGGTCGGCGTATATTTAAAACCGACGAATTTCTGCTCGGTCGGGTGTGAACATTGTTATTTGGATAAGGCGTTGAAGGCGGATAAAACGGTGATGAGTCCCGAAACTTTGGAACAAACGGCTCGATTTGTCCGTGATTTTGCCGATTCTTTTTGGGAAAAAGATCCCGTTCAGATTATTTTTCACGGCGGAGAACCTTTAATGATGTCCGGCGCTTGGCTTGAAAACGCTTGCGAAGTTTTGGAAAAAACATTGCCGAACTGCCGTTTTGCGATTCAAACCTCTTTAATGCCGTTGAAAGAGGAACATATCGCTTTTTTGAAAAAAAGAACGCCTTACGCCATAGGGTCCAGTCTGGATTGGACTTTCCGAACCATTCAAGGGTCGGCGGCCTCTTACAGAGACGTTTATATGAAACGGGTGGAATTTTTGCGCAAGCACGGCTTGCCGACGGCGGTGACTTTGGTGGCGGCCAAAGAAGATTTACCGCACGCAAAGGAAATTGTCCGCTGGTTTTTTGAACATCATCTGATGACAGTTCAATTTGAACGGTTTATTGACGAGTCGAATTCGTCGATTCACCTGCCGTCCAATTTGGAACATTCTTTGTTTCTCAAGGACGTTTTTTGCGAGGTGATGCGCTTATTTGAAGAAAAGGGCGAATTTATGAACGTCCGTATTTTCCGCGATGTTCTGTCCGGTGTGTTGGACGGGCGTCCGTGCGGAATATACGGTGGCGCGTGTCAGTCTCATTTAATTACCGTCGAACCGGACGGAAAAATAGGTTTGTGCCCGAACAGAGCGTCTTATGACGCGCCGTGCGGCAGTGTTCAGGAAGGCTTTGAAGCTTTTAAGCATTCAAAAGCCCGATTACACTGGATTTTGAGGCAGCATTTGCAGAACGAATCGGACGCGTGTTTTAAATGTCCTTATGCTTTTTGGTGCAAGGGAGCTTGTCCGATTTCTCCGGAAAAAGTTTCCGTTTCTCCTGATGAAGATTGCGGCGGCCATCGGGTTTTTATTGATTTTGTGGCGGATTTCGCGCAAAAAAAACAAAAAACGGCGACCGAATATCTGCAAGCTTGTTTGACGGGAAAAAGAAATCTTCCTCATTGTTGAAAGGTATTGTAAAAATATATTGACAAAATCTTTTTTTTCAGTATTCTAAAAGCATTGAAAAAAAGATAGGCGGTTGCCATGAAAATTTCAGAAAAATACAAAAAAGTAGAAGAATACAGAGAAATAGAGGAAAAAATTGTCGAGGAGGTCGGTTCGGCCGCGACAAAAATTGTTTCTAAGGGAATCGGCGCTTTGGTGGGTGGTGCTATCGGTTTGACGGCCGGTCCGGCGGGGGCTGTTGTCGGGGCGGCGGCCGGTGA
>CAVDQP010000014.1:2026-3853 GCA_963611245.1 Holdemanella biformis | reverse complement strand
TGAAATGTTGGGCGAAGCTGTTGAAATTTTTATCAAAAAAATTCCCCAGATTTCCAATGCCATTCATAAGGTGAAACAAGCCAGAGACGAAAAAAAACGTCAAAAAATAAAGTTGAAGGGGAGCCAAAACGCAGCCGTTATTTCAAAAAAGAATCAAAACCGATTATCGGAAAGATTGGCGGCTTTGGAATATAATCCTCAAAAACAGGAACAAGACATCATCTCTTTCGTCGTGGCGGCACGAAATTCAAAGATGGCTTCTTGAGGTAAAAAAAGTTTTCACTGAAAAAAATTTTATCAAGCGGTTTTGTTTTACTGTTTGTATTCGTCGTAAATTCTTTGCAGATAAGAACGGTATTCCGTCCCTTTCGGGGATTGGTCAATCAGCTTTTCCATTTGACGATTGTCGATAAACCCGCGGCGAAAGGCGATTTCTTCAATACATGAAATTTTCAGACCTTGCCTTTTTTCGATGATTTCCACAAATTGCGCGGCATCGCTTAAAGTTTCCGGCGTTCCCGCGTCCAGCCAAGCGTTTCCTCTTTTCATCACGACAACATTCAACCGTTTTTCTTCCAGATATTTTTTGTTAATATCCGTGATTTCCAACTCGCCTCGGGCGGAAGGGGCCAGATTTTGTGCTTTTTCCACCACGTCCGGTTTGTAAAAATATAAACCGACGACGGCATAATCGGATTTTGGTTGTTTGGGCTTTTCTTCCAAAGAAAGAGCTTTGAAATCCTTGTCAAATTCCACAACGCCGAATCTTTGAGGATCGTTGACATGGAAGCCGAACACCGTCGCGCCTTCGTTTTCGGCGATGGCTTTACGGAAAGTTTCGATATTGTCGCCCATATAAAAGATGTTATCCCCTAAAATTAAACAAACATCATCGTCGCCGATAAAATCTTTTCCGATTAAAAAAGCGTCGGCAATACCTTTTGGCTTTTCTTGAACGGCAAAAGACATATTCAATCCTAATTCGGAACCGGTGCCGAAAACTTGTTTTAAGTTTTCCAAATCTTTCGGCGCGCAGATGACCAAAATGTCCCGTATATCAAACAACATCAAGGTGGATAACGGATAGTAAAGCATAGGTTTGTCGTAAACAGGCAAAAGCGGCTTGTTGACCATTTTCGTTAAAGGATACAGGCGTGTTCCCGCGCCGGCAATCAGAATAATTCCTTTCATAAGACCTCTTTTTATTTTTATTGTAAAAACAGGTTATCAAAACTTAAGTCGCCTTTTCAAGCAAAATTCTTTTTTATTTTTTATTGATTCCGATACGAAAGAATCCTAAATTTAAAAAATGATGAAGATTCAAAAGAAAAATGTGCAAATAGACGGTATGAATGTCTTGATTTTCCCTTGTGTCCAAAGCCGTTGTCTGCGGTTGAAAATTGACATAAAGGAAGGTGGGGCGGTGTTGACTTGTCCCGTGAATGTCAAAGAAAAACAAATTGCGGATTTTTTGGAAAAAAATAAGCAATGGTTGAAATTAAAGTTGGACGCTTTGCCGGAAAAACATTGTTTTGAACCTGAAACGGAAATTGTTTTGTTCGGAAAAAAATACATGTTGTCGGCTCGGCCGGCGGAAAAAAGAGGCGTGTATGAACAAGACGGTCTGTTATGCGTTTGCGGACATCGGGAACATTTTCATCGCCGAGTCAAAGATTTTATAAAAAAAGAATGTTTGCGACAAATGCAAAAAACTTCCGAAGAATTTTATCAAAAAAGGCCGGATATGCCGACTTGTCATTTTCGGGTTAAAGAAATGACTTCCCGTTGGGGCAGTTGTTCGGCCGACGGAAATATATCTCTTTCATG
>CAVDQP010000014.1:0-1991 GCA_963611245.1 Holdemanella biformis | reverse complement strand
CTTTCATGGCGGTTGGCTTTGGCGCCGAAAGAAATTTTTGACTATGTTCTGGCGCATGAAATGGCTCATCTCCAAGAGATGAATCATTCTGCGGCGTTTTGGCAAGTGGTCTTTGATTTGTATCCGGCTTATAAAGCGGCAAGACGGTGGCTGTCTTGTCAGGCGTCCTTGCTTTATATTTATGAATAATTTCAAAATATTTTTGCTTCTTATTTAAAAAGATTGAAGAGTCTTTTCTGAAAACATCATATTTTTTTTTAATATTGACGCCTTTTTCTTTTAAAGAGTCGGAAAAACAAAAAACGGCGGAGAATAGTGCTTGATTTTTTGACAATTTTTTTATAAAATCTTTTAAAAACGAAAGAGACTAAAATGTTAAAGCTGAAAAAAATACCTGTTTTCCATGCGGTGTATCCGCTGATTTATATTCATGAAAATTGTCCGGATATGCAAGTTCGCGGGTTGAAATCAAATATAAAAGTCCAGCTGCACGGGGCGTTACAGCCTTTTTACGGAACACTTGTCGTCACGTCGTCCGATAAAATTGTCCAACCTGATGAAATCGGCGTTTCGCAACCGTCTTTTGCGGATTTAAATATGCCGGAAGGGTCTTTGCTTTCGTTGTTTCCGGCGCCGTGTCCGTCCAGCGTGGACAGTATTCGTCGGAAAATGGCGGGGGATATTTTAACCTATAAAGAACAGGAAAATATCGTGGCGGATATCGCGACGAATGCCTATTCCGATTTGGAAATAGCGGGATTTTTGGTGGCCAACGCCAGCTTTTATTCGCCGCAAGAGGTGCTTTCTTTAACAATGGCACTTTTGCAAACTTTTAGGTCGTTTCCTTTGAAGAAAAAAGAAGAACTGATTGTGGACAGTTATTCTGTCGGCGGATTGCTGGGAAATCGAACGGATCCGATTGTGTTAGCCATTATTTTGGCGGCCGGCATGATGATGCCGAAATTTTCAAATTACGCCGTGACTTCTTATTCCAGCACGGTTGACGTGATGTCTACTTTTTGCGCCGTGGATTTGTCGGAAGACGAAATTCGGCGCGTAATTGACGCCAACAACGGTTGTCTTGTTTCTTCTGCTAATTTCCGGTTTTCGGTGGCGAACAATCGCCTTATCGGTGTGGAAAGAGGGCTGGGCATCAATACTTTCCCGCAGATTGTCAGCTCTACTTTGGCGGCCAGAAAGGCGTTGGGAGTGACTCATGTGTTGGTGGATATTCCGGTCGGCCCTTTCTGCAAGGTCAAAACAATGCCGGAAGCGTTGCATTTGAAAAAGTTGTTTGAATATGTCGCCGATTCTTTAGGGTTGGTTTTGAATATCGCGTTGACGGACGGAACAGAGCCGGTCGGCAACGGTATCGGGCCCGTGTTGGAAGCAAGAGACGTGATGAATGTTCTGCGTTGTTCTCCGGAGGCGCCGGAAGATTTAAAGGAAAAATCTCTTTTCATCGCCGGTCGAATTTTGGAATTTAATGCGGCGGTAAAAGGTGGCGAAGGGTATCATCGGGCGATGGATTTGTTGACGACGGGAAAAGCTTTGGAAGCTTTCACAAAAATCATTTTTGATCAAGGAAAAGTGTCGGCGGAAGCTTTGTCACCGTTGTGTCGGGATATTTTGGCACCGAAAGACGGGATTGTCGGCGGTTTTAACGCGGCGCATTTGCATAAAATCGCTTTGGCAACCGGCGCGCCGAGAGATAAGGGAAGCGGACTTGATTTGCTTGTAAAAAGCGGGGAGGAGGTTCAAGCCGGCGATATTCTTTATCGGATTTACGCTCAAAATTCCAACAGTTTTGCTTTTGCCAACGGTTTGGCGGAAGGGGATATCGGTGTGACGATTTTGCCGCAATAAAATCGGTGAAAAAAAGGCAAAGGCAAAAAAGTGCTTTTTTTTTCCGCCGTGAAAAATTGTGGCGGCTTTTTAAAAAACGGCGTTAAAACAGGATTAAAGAGCAGGTTTCAAAATCGGTTGCAAAC
>CAVDQP010000013.1:0-15000 GCA_963611245.1 Holdemanella biformis | reverse complement strand
CGTGAAGGCGGTCATACCGTCGGCGCCGGTGTCGTCTCTAAAATCTTGAAGTAATATGAGAAAGATAAAGGACTCATTATGATAGAAAGTCAAAATATCAGAATTCGCTTGAAGGCGTTTGATCATCGTTTGCTTGATCAATCCACTCAGGAAATCGTGAATACGGCGAAACGGACGGGGGCCCAGGTCAAGGGCCCTATCCCCCTGCCGACCAGAATTGAAAAGTTTATTGTGAACAGATCTCCTCATGTAAATAAGAAATCTCGTGAGCAATTTGAAATGAGAACTCATAAAAGAGTTCTGGATATCGTAGATCCGACTCCGCAGACGGTTGACGCTTTGATGAAGCTTGATCTGGCTGCCGGCGTTGATGTTGAAATTAAGTTGTAAAGGTAAAGTCATGCGTTCAGGAATTATTGCAGAAAAAGTCGGCATGACACGGTTGTTCACCGAAGACGGGTCTCATGTGCCGGTAACGGTGTTGAAAATGGACAACTGCGAAGTCGTCTGCGTCCGTACAAAAGAAAAGGACGGGTATACGGCTCTTCAGGTCGGTGCGTTCAACGCAAAGCCGAAAAATGTGGCAAAGCCGCAAAAAGGTCATTTTGCAAAGAACAATATCGCTCCGAAGAAAACGGTTGTTGAATTTCGTGTCAGCGAAGACTGTGTCGTTCCGGCCGGAAGCGAATTTTCCGCTTCTCATTTTGTGGTCGGACAGAAAGTTGATGTGACGGGGACTTCCATCGGAAAAGGGTATCAGGGCGTTATGAAGAAGTATAACTTCGGCGGTCTGGAAGCTTCTCACGGTGTTTCCGTTTCTCACAGATCTCACGGTTCTACCGGTCAGAGACAGGATCCGGGTAAGGTTTTCAAAAATATGAAAATGGCCGGACATATGGGAGACGAACGGGTCACGATGCAAGGGCTGAAAGTGGTCGCGACGGATGCCGAAAGAGGATTGATTATGGTTAAAGGCGCCGTTCCGGGGCATGAAGGCAGCATTGTTTTCGTTAAAGACGCGGTGAAATGCGCTCTTCCGAAAGAAGCGCCGATGCCGGCCGGTCTGAAAGTTAAAGAACACGCGGCCGAAGCTGAAGAAAATGTGGCGGATCAACCGGTTGAAGCGGCTTCCGTAAAAACAACTCAAGTAGAAAAGGAATAACGGCGATGAATTACGACGTTATCAATTTAGAAAACAAAAAAGTCGGCTCTGTTGAACTGAATGACTCTATTTTCAATACGGAAGTCAGAGATGACATTATGGCCAGAGTCGTTGACTGGCAGTTGGCAAAAAGAAGAGCCGGAACGCATCTGGCGAAGACATTGTCCACCGTCAGCGGCACAACCAAAAAACCTTTCCGTCAGAAAGGAACGGGGAACGCTCGTTCCGGTTCTTTGAGAGCGGCGCAGTATCGTCACGGCGGAATCGTGTTCGGACCGGTGGTTCGTTCTCATGCTTATGACCTTCCGAAAAAAGTTCGTGCTTTAGGGTTAAGAAGTGCCTTGTCTTTAAAACAAAAAGATGGTAAACTCTTTGTCCTTGATGAAGCCGTTCTTTCGGAACCAAAGACAAAAAAGATGAAAAATGCTTTTGATTCAATGGGTTGGAAATCTGTTTTGGTTATCGGCGGTGACAGAGTTGACGAAAATTTCGCTTTGTCGACAAGAAACATTGTTGGGGTTGATGTTCTTCCTCAACAAGGGATAAATGTTTACGACGTCTTGAGAAAAGATACGTTGGTATTGACTCAAGAGGCCGTTCGTTATTTAGAGGAGCGCCTGAAATGAGTAAGAAGGTAGAAGCAAAAATCAGTGAAAGGACATACGAGATTATTCGTCGTCCGGTTATCACTGAAAAAGCAATGAAAAGCTCTGAACAAAATCAGGTTGTGTTTGAAGTCTCCATGGAAGCGACAAAGCCTGAAGTGAAAAAAGCTGTGGAAGCTTTGTTCGGAGTAAAGGTAAAGGCCGTCAACACTTTGTGCCAATGTGGAAAGAAAAAAGTTTTCCGTGGCAAAAAAGGACAAAGAAGCGATTACAAAAAAGCAATCGTGACTTTGGCGGAAGGCCAGAATATTGATATGACGACAGGGATTTAAGTAAAATGGCGTTAAAAACATACAAACCAACGAGTCCTGCAATAAGGCATTTGATCGCGATTGACAGATCGGCGCTTTACAAAGGCTCACCCGTAAAATCTTTGACCGAAGGGAAAAAGAGCACCGGCGGTCGCAACAGCGACGGTCATATCACCAGTCGTCACATGGGCGGCGGGCATAAGCAGTCTTACCGTTTTATTGACTTCAAAAGAAGGAAGTTTGATATGCCGGCGACTGTGGAACGGTTGGAATATGATCCGAACCGCACGGCGTTTATCGCGCTTGTAAAATATGAAGACGGCGAGCTGTCCTATATTTTGGCGCCGCAACGTCTGAATGTCGGGGATAAAGTTATTTCCGGCGAAAAAGCGGATATTAAACCGGGCAACGCGATGTTGCTGAAAAATATGCCGGTTGGCACGATTGTTCATAATATTGAGCTGAAACCCGGAAAGGGCGGACAGATGGCTCGTTCCGCCGGCTGCTACGCGCAGTTGGTCGGTAAAGACAACGGTTACGCGCAGTTGAGATTAAACTCCGGCGAGTTAAGACTTGTCAGCGGCGATTGTTTAGCGTCTATCGGTGCGGTTTCCAACTCGGATAATCAAAATACCGTTATCGGAAAGGCCGGTCGTTCCCGTTGGTTGGGAATTCGTCCGCAATCTCGCGGTATTGCAATGAACCCTGTTGACCACCCGCATGGCGGTCGAACAAACGGCGGGCGCAATCCTGTGACGCCTTGGGGTAAATGCACAAAGGGTAAGAAAACCCGTAACAACAAGCGGACGGATGCTATGATTATGCGTTCTCGTCATGCGGCTAAAAAATAGAAAATAGGAGGTATCGTGACTCGTTCTATCTGGAAAGGACCTTTTGTAGAGGGGCATCTCATCAAAAAAGCCGAGACTGTCCGCGCTTCGGGTCGGAATGATATGATTAAGACTTGGTCTCGCCGTTCTACTATTCTGCCGGACTTTGTTGGGTTAAACTTTGCCGTTTACAACGGAAAGAAATTTATTCCGGTGTTTGTGACTGAAAATATGATTGGTCATAAATTCGGCGAATTTGCGCCGACTCGGACTTTTTCGGGACATGCCGGCGATAAAAAAGCCAAGAAAGGTTAAAAAGAATGGTTGATAAAGTGAAACAAGAAAAAGTGTCAGTGAAAGCGATTGACAGAGCAATTCGTTGCTCTGCGCGCAAGCTGAACATTGTGGCAGCGTCTATCCGCGGCATGAATGCCGGACGGGCTTTGAATGAATTAACGTTCTCGAAAAGACGCGTTGCCGGAGATGTGAAAAAAGTTCTGATGTCCGCGATTGCGAACGCAGAAAACAATCACAATTTGGATGTAGATCGTTTATATGTAGCGGAAGCTTACGTCGGAAAAGCAATGGTGATGAAAAGATTCAAACCGATGGCCAAAGGAAGAGCCGGAAGAGTCATCAAACCGTTTTCCAATCTGACGATTGTCGTCTGCGAACATGAGGAGAAAGCATAATGGGGCAGAAAGTTAACCCGATTGGACTGCGCCTTGGTATTAACCGCACTTGGGATTCCAGATGGTTTGCGGAAGGCGATTATGCAAAGATGCTGCATGAAGATATGAAAATCCGTGATTATATTACGGAAAAACTTTCACAGGCCGGCATCAGCCGCATCGTTATTGAGCGGCCGGCCAAAAAGGCGCGGATTACGATTTATTCCGCCAGACCGGGAGTCGTTATCGGTAAAAAAGGACAGGATATCGACACGTTAAAGACGGATTTGCAGAAAATCACGGGCGAAGAAGTCAACTTGAACATTGTTGAAGTTCGCAAGCCGGAATTAGATGCAAAACTGGTGGCCGAAGGTGTGGCGCAGCAGCTTGAACGTCGTGTTTCTTTCAGACGCGCGATGAAAAGAGCCGTTCAGTCCGCTTTAAGATTGGGCGCGGAAGGTATTCGTATCAACTGCGGCGGTCGTTTGGGTGGCGCGGAAATCGCTCGCACGGAATGGTACCGCGAAGGGCGCGTTCCTTTACACACCTTGAGAGCCGATGTTGATTACGGCTGTTCCACGGCGCACACGGCGTATGGGTGCTGTGGCGTCAAGGTTTGGATTTTTAAGGGCGAAATTATGGCTCATGATCCGATGAGTCAGGATAAACGCCTTTCAGAACAACGTTAAGAAAGGGCCAATAGAAAATGTTAAGTCCTAAAAGAACAAAGTATCGCAAGGCTTTTAAAGGCCGGATTCATGGGGAGGCTAAAAGCGCGACTCAATTGGATTACGGTTCTTTCGGCCTGAAGGCATTAGAGCCGGAACGTATTACGGCCCGCCAAATTGAGGCGGCTCGTCGTGCTATTTCCCGCCATATGAAACGGCAAGGACGTCTGTGGATCAGAATGTTCCCTGACGTGCCTGTGTCAAAGAAACCTGCCGAAGTCCGTCAAGGAAAAGGGAAAGGTTCCGTTGAATACTGGGTTTGCCGCGTAAAACCGGGGCGGGTTATCTTTGAAGTGGAAGGGGTTTCCGAGGAAATCGCGCGGGAAGCTTTCAGATTGGCTTCTGCCAAACTTCCGATTAAAACGAAATTCATTGCCCGCTTAGAAGGTGAGGAAGCATAAAATGGAAAAAATAAAAGATTTAAGAGTTAAGACAGATGACGAGTTGGAGGCGATGATCCAAGAACTTCGTAAAGAGTCTTTTAATCTGCGGTTTCAACAAGCTTCCGGACAGCTGAAAAACACAGCTCGCAAAGGACAAGTCAGAAAAGAAATCGCAAAAATCAAGACCATTCAAACAGAACGGTCCAACAGTAAAAAAGGTGCATAAGGAGTAAACATGCCTAAACGTATTTTACAGGGTGTTGTTGTCAGCGATAAGATGGACAAAACGGTTGTCGTCAAAGTTGAACGACGCGTTATGCACCCGATTTACAAAAAATACATCAAGAGAAGCAAAAAATATGCGGCTCATGATGAGACGAACCAATTCAAAGTTGGGGACGTCGTGCGTATTCAGGAATGCCGGCCTCTTTCCAGAACAAAAACATGGGAAGTTTTGACCGGTTCTCAAGAACAATAATGTTGATGAAAGGGTAAACCGATGATTCAAACAGGAAGCAACTTAGATGTCGCTGACAATTCCGGCGCGAAATGCGTCCAGTGCATCAAAGTTCTGGGCGGCTCTAAACGTAAGGTTGCCTCTGTCGGAGATGTCATTGTCGTCTCCATTAAGGAAGCAATACCACGTGGAAAAGTCAAAAAAGGAGATGTTCACCGTGCGGTGATCGTCCGGACAAAAAAAGAACTGAAACGAGCTGATGGCAGCGCGATTCGCTTTGACACCAACGCGGCGGTTCTGATTAACAAGGACGGCGAACCTGTCGGAACACGTATTTTTGGTCCGGTTACAAGAGAACTGCGCGCCAAAAATTATATGAAAATTATCTCTCTTGCACCGGAGGTGCTCTAATTATGGCTCAGATGAAAATTAAAAAAGGCGATAAAGTTATCGTCATCACCGGCAGCGATAAAGGTAAGGAAGGCGAAGTGATTAAAGCGATGCCGTCCGAACACAAAGTGGTCGTGCAGGGAATCAATTTAGTTAAAAAACACCAGCGTCCGACGCAGGAAACGGCCGGCGGCATTATTCAAAAGGAAGCTCCGATTGATGTTTCCAATGTCGCTTTGGTTGATCCGAAGTCCGGAAAGGCGACAAGAACGGGCACAACGATTAAAGACGGTCGTAAAGTTCGTGTTGCTAAAAAGTCTGGCGAAATTATAGATTTATAGGAATGAACATGTCTCGTTTAAAAGATATTTACGAAAAAGAGATTCGTCCAAGTCTTGTAAAAGAATTCGGCTACAAGAATGAGATGGAAGTTCCTCGTTTAACAAAAATCGTTCTGAACATGGGTGTCGGCGAAGCGACGGCGGATCACAAAGCGTTGGAAGGCGCTTTGAACGATATGACGGCGATTGCCGGTCAAAAGCCTGTTCAAACATACGCAAAGAAGTCTGTCGCGACATTTAAATTGCGTGAAGGTATGCCGATCGGTTGCAAAGTGACGTTGCGTCGTGAAAGAATGTATGAATTTTTGGATCGTTTAATCACAACGGCTTTGCCTCGGGTGCGCGATTTCAGAGGAATTTCCGGTAAAAACTTTGACAAACACGGCAATTTTTCCATGGGATTAAAAGAACAGATTGTGTTCTTGGAAATCAACTATGATTTGGTTGATAAAATCCGCGGTATGGATATTACCATTTGCACGACGGCGAAAACGGATAAAGAAGCGAAAGCTTTGTTGGCCGGTTTCCAAATGCCTTTTGCAAAATAGAAGTTGAGGAGAGTAAAATGGCAAAAACCAGTGTAATTGAACGCAATAAAAAACGTGAAAGACTCGTCAACCGCTATAAAGGCAAACGCGAAGCGTTGAGGGCAAAAATTAAAGACACTTCCTTGCCGCCGGAAGAAAGATTCGAGGCGATGATGAAGTTGGCAAAACTGCCGCGCAATTCCGCCGCTGTCAGATTGCATTTGAGATGCGAATTGACGGGACGCGGCCGCGGGGTTTATCGGAAATTTAAATTAAGCCGCATCAAACTGCGTGAACTGTCTAACGAAGGACAGATTCCGGGTGTGGTTAAGTCAAGTTGGTAAGGGAGTAAACTGTTATGTCTATGACAGATCCATTAGGCGATATGCTGACGCGCATCAGAAACGGACAAAAGTCCCGCAAAGATGTGATTACGGCTCCTGCTTCCAGTCTGCGCCAAAGCGTGTTGGAAGTTTTAAAGAGAGAAGGATACATTCGCGGCTATGAGCGCTATGAAGTGCGCAAAGGCGTGGAAGAATTCAAAGTAGAGTTAAAATACCATGAAGGTCGTCCGGTTATCAGTGAAATTCATAGAGTTTCCACACCGGGGCGGCGGGTTTATTCCAAAGTAAAAGATCTGCCGAAATATTACAACGGCTTGGGTATTTTTGTTTTGTCAACCCCGTTGGGCGTTATGTCCGACCACGAAGCTCATCAAGCCAATGTCGGCGGTGAAGTTTTGTGCAAGGTATTTTAATGGAAGGAGCATCAGATGTCTCGTGTAGGAAAATATCCTGTTAATGTGCCTTCCGATGTGACGGTCGCGATTAACGGACAAGAAATAAAAATCAAAGGAAAGATGGGCGAGCTGTCTTATAAAGTTCCTTCTTGCGTGAAGGTGACTTTTGAGGAACAAAAGCTGCATGTAACACCGGAATCGAAAGAAAAAGACGGTGTTTACTGGGGAACGGTCCGCGCCTTGTTGAATAATATGGTGACGGGTGTCAGTCAGGGCTTTTCCAAAAAATTGGAATTGGTCGGCGTTGGTTTCAAAGCGCAGATAGCCGGTAACAATCTGAAGATGTCTTTGGGGTTCAGCCATGATGTGGACTACAAATTGCCGGAAGGTGTGAAGGCGGCGTGCTCGTCTCCGACGAATATTGAAATTTCCGGTATTGACAAAAGGCTGGTCGGTCAGGTCGCTGCTGAAATCAGATCTTTCAAGCTGCCGGAACCCTACAAAGGAAAAGGGATTAAATACGAAAACGAATATATCTTCCGTAAAGAAGGTAAGAAAAAGTAA
Organism: Holdemanella biformis; assembly: GCA_963611245.1. Taxonomy (GTDB): domain Bacteria; phylum Pseudomonadota; class Alphaproteobacteria; order CASFRQ01; family SAAU01; genus CASFRQ01. The sequence goes on along the minus strand of CAVDQP010000013.1, from coordinate 7,292 downwards.
AGGCAGGGAATTATGAACAGTTCTGATATTAAATTTGAACGGCGCAAATCGCGGACAAGATATGCCTTAAAGCAAAAAGCCGCCGGGCGTCTGCGTCTGAGCGTTTATCGTTCTGAAAAAAACATCTATGCGCAGGTTATAGATGATAAAGCCGGGAAGACTCTGATTTGCGCTTCTTCTTTGGAAAAAGAGCTCAAAGCAAAAGGTTCCACGGTGGCCGGTGCCGAAATTGTGGGAAAGGCGGTTGCCGAACGCGCGATAAAGGCCGGAATTAAAGAAGTTGTCTTCGACAGAGGCGGGTATATTTATCACGGACGTATTAAAGCGTTGGCTGATGCCGCCCGCGAAGTTGGTTTATCTTTCTAGGGAACAGAAAAAATGGTTACAAAAACAGATGGTCGTCGGAAAGATGACAAAAGACGCGACGCGGAAGACGGCAGAGCTGAAAAAGAAGAGCTCATTGAAAGACTCGTCCACGTGAACCGCGTTTCTAAAACGGTAAAAGGTGGCCGGCATATTTCTTTTGCGGCTCTGGTGGTCGTTGGTGACCAAAAGGGTCGAGTCGGATTCGGTTCCGGCAAAGCAAAGGAAGTTCCGGAAGCTATTCAAAAGGCGACGGAAGCCGCTAAGAAAAATATGATTCGCGTTCCCTTGAGAGAGGGCAGAACTCTGCATCACGATGTGGTTGGCAAGTTCGGCGCCGGAACGGTTGTGTTGAAAACGGCCGTCCCCGGAACGGGAATTATTGCCGGCGGTTCCATGCGTGCGGTTTTTGAAACAATGGGTATTCAAGACATTGTTTCTAAATCCATCGGCACGGCGAATCCGCATAATATGATTCGGGCGCCTTTCGATGCGTTAAAACGGATTAACTCTCCGCGGATTGTCGCGACAAAGAGAGGCAAAAAAGTCGGCGATATCGTCGCGCGTCGTGACGGCGTGTTGAAGGGTGTTCAGACAAAGGAGGCTCAAGATGGCGAAAAGTAAGAAAACAATTACTGTCAAACAGACGGGAAGTGTTATCGGCCGTCCTGACAAGCAGGAAAAAGTTCTGCGGGGTCTGGGGTTGAAAAAAATCGGACAGACAAAGGTTTTGGAAGATACTCCGGCGATTCGCGGAATGATTGCCAAAGTTGCTCACTTGGTTGAAGTTACAGAGGAATAAAATTATGAAACTGAATGAAATTCGTGACAATGAAGGGGCCAGAAAGTCTCGGACACGTGTTTGCCGAGGTATCGGCTGCGGAAAAGGAAAAACCGGCGGTCGGGGCATGAAAGGTCAAAAGTCCAGAACCGGCGTGGCGATTAACGGGTTCGAAGGCGGACAAATGCCAATCTATCGTCGTTTACCGATGCGCGGGTTTAAAAATCCGTCCAGATTGAATTTTGTTGCGGTGAATCTCGGCCGTATTCAAGCCGCTTTGGAAACAGGTTCTTTAAGCGCTGATAAAACGGTGGATGCCGTCGCTTTGATGGAAGCCGGCATTATTCGTCGGGCAAAAGACGGTGTTCGTCTTTTAGGTCAGGGCGAATTAAAGGCAAAAATCAACGTCTGCGTGGCGGGGATTTCTAAATCCGCTAAAGAAGCCGTTGAAAAGTTGGGCGGCACCGTGACGGTTCTTGAACCGGCTTGCGGTGAAAAAAACGCCTCTGAAAAAGCGGAATAATTAAAAAAACAGGACAAGACCGGGAGTAAGTTGAATATGGTTGCGAATATGGATTTTGTAGAAGCGTTTTCTAAAGCAAAGGATTTGCATAAACGTTTATGGTTTACTTTAGTCGCTTTGATTGTTTTCAGACTTGGAACCTATATTCCTCTTCCCGGAATTGATCCTGATATTTTAAAAGAAATTTTTAACAGGAATTCCAGCGGTATTTTGGAAATGTTTGACGCGTTCGCGGGCGGCGCTTTACAACGTATGACGATTTTGGCGCTGAATATTATGCCGTATATTTCCGCGTCAATTATTATCCAGTTGGGAGCGTCTATTTTTCCTTCAATGATAGCTTTGAAGAAAGAAGGTGCGGCCGGTCAGAGAAAAATGAACCAATGGACCAGATATCTGACGGTGTTGATTACAATCCTGCAAGGATACGGGTTGGCTGTCGCTATCGAAAAAATGACAAATTCGGCCGGTCATTCGGCGGTTGTGATGGAAAATATCTCTTTGTTTCGGTTGATAACGATTGTTTCTTTGCTGGGTGGCACGATGTTTGTCGTTTGGTTGGGAGAACAAATTACGCAAAGAGGTATAGGAAACGGTTCTTCTTTGATTATTACCATCGGCATTATTTCAGGATTGCCTTTGGGGTTTGCTCAAATGTTCGAGCTGGTTCGCGTCGGGCAACTGTCCGGATTGGTCGTCTTGGGCGTGTTGGCTTTGATGTTCGGTCTGATTTATCTGGTGGTGATGGTGGAAAGAGCTCAACGCAGAATAGTCATTCAATATCCGAAAAGACAGCAGATTCGCGGTATGTATAATGCCGATATGTCGCATTTGCCTTTAAAAATCAATCCGACAGGCGTGATGCCGCCGATTTTTGCCAGCGCTCTTTTGTTGTTGCCGGTGTCCATTATTCGTTTTACCGCCAAGAGCGGGGTTGAAACGGGGTGGATGGCGTGGCTGTCTTCCGCTTTGTCTCATGGGCAAACGGTGTATGTTTCTTTGTATTTTCTTTTAATTATCTTCTTTACGTTCTTTTATACGGGGATTGTTTTCAATCCTGAAGAAACAGCGGATAATTTGAAAAAATACGGCGGATTCGTGGCCGGTATTCGGCCGGGGAAAAGCACGGCTGAGTATTTGGATTATGTGATTACAAGACTGACGGTTTTGGCAGCGGTTTATTTGGCGGGTATTTGCGTTTTACCGGAAATTTTGATTTCCAGACTGTCTATTCCGTTCTTTTTGGGTGGCACGACTTTGCTGATTATGGTGACGGTGATTATGGAAACCATTACACAGGTTCAATCGCAATTGTTGGCGTATCAGTATGAAAGTTTACTGAAAAAGACGAAAATGAAAGGACGTTTGTAAAATGACCGTTAAAAACCATATTGTGATGATGGGTCCTCCCGGGGGCGGTAAAGGAACACAAGCGCAAATTCTTCATGACAGGTTGGGGATTCCGACTTATTCCGTCGGCGAATTGCTTCGTCGGGTTTCGTCCGAAGAAACAGAGTTGGGACGAAAAGTCAAGGCTTTGATTGACAAAGGATCTTTGGTTCCTGATGAAGTGTCCAGTGAAATTGTTTCTCATACGATGAAAACGCAGGAAGTTCGTGAAAAAGGATTTATTTTGGACGGTTTTCCGAGAAGTATCGGACAGGCGAAAGCTTTGACGCGTATTTTAGAGGAAGAAGGTCTCCCTTTAGATGTGGTTTTGCTTCTGGAGGTTCCGGACAGTTATATTGAGGAAAGAATTATCGGTCGATACGCGTGCGCTCGATGCGGGTCTATGTATCACGGTAAGTTTAATCCGCCGAAAACGGGAGATTCTTGTGATGTTTGCGGTGGAAAAGAGTTTGTGCGGCGCGCAGATGACAACCTTGAAACAGTGCAAAAAAGGTTGGATATCTATCGTTCCGTAACCATGCCGGTTATTCCTTATTATGAGGAAAAAGGGCTGTTAGTGAGTGTTGATGGGTCCGGTCCCATCAATGTGGTGAGTGAAAAAATAAAAAAAGTAATCGGTGGATAGAGTAGTTCTTGACAAGGGAGGAAAAGTTGATTAAACTACCTGCCTTGAGAATTGCAAAGCAGCTGTTCTTTTTTGATAATAAAATAAATGGAGAAAAACCTTGGCACGTATAGCAGGTGTAAATATTCCGACGAACAAGCAAGTCTGCATAGGCTTGACATATATTTATGGAATCGGTCGGGCAAAGGCAAAAGAAATATTGGATAAGGCGGGTATTGCTGAAAATAAAAGAGTCAACGAATTATCCGATGATGAAGTGTTGAAAATCCGTGAAATCATTGACGGCGGATATCATGTGGAAGGCGATCTGCGTAGAAAGGTTGCTTTGGATATCAAACGCCTGATGGATTTGGGGTCATACAGAGGGTTGCGGCATCGTAAAGGGCTGCCTGTCAGAGGTCAGAGAACGCATACGAACGCTCGCACGAGAAAAGGTCCTGCAAAGCCTATTGCAGGAAAGAAAAAAGCTGTTTAATTTTTGATTAAAGAAGGAAACATAAAAGTTCATGGCTAAAGCAGGAAAAACAGCGGCGACTCGCGTTGTGAAGAAGCGCCGCGAAAGAAAGAACATCACCTCTGGCGTGGCTCATGTGAGTTCTACATTCAATAACACAATGGTAACGATTACCGATGCTCAAGGAAATACGATTTCTTGGTCGACGGCGGGCGCGCAAGGGTTTAAGGGCTCCAGAAAGTCAACTCCGTATGCGGCGCAGGTAACGGCGGAAGACGCCGGCAGGAAAGCGGCCGAACACGGCATGAAGACGATTGAAGTTCTGGTCAGCGGTCCGGGGTCGGGTCGTGAATCGGCTTTGAGAGCATTGCAATCCGTCGGTTTTGTCATCACTTCCATCAGAGATGTGACGGCGATTCCGCATAACGGGTGCCGTCCTCGCAAACGTCGTCGGATGTAATCCTTCAAAAAGGATTGCATCGTCGTTCGGGCAAAGGTGCCTTGACGGGCTTTTTAGAATGGGGAAGCTGTGTTCTTCCCGGGATAAAAGTCTTTTAACATAGGAGTTTACTCGTGATACAGAAAAATTGGCAGGAATTGATTAAGCCGTCCACCTTAAAAGTGGAACAAATTGAAAGCGGCCGCAAAGCGACGATTATTGTGGAACCTTTGGAAAGAGGTTTTGGCCTGACATTGGGCAATGCGTTGCGTCGAGTTTTGCTTTCTTCTTTGCAGGGCGGCGCGGTCAATGCAATAAAGATTGACGGTGTTTTGCATGAATTTTCGTCGATTCCGGGCGTTCGTGAAGATGTAACGGACATTGTGTTGAATATTAAGCAGTTGGCTTTAAGGGTTGACGGCGACGGTCCGTATAGAATTTACTTAAAGGCGAATGAAGCCGGCGAGGTGAAAGCGTCTCAAATCGAAACGAATCAAAGCGTTGAAGTGCTCAATCCGGATTTGGTGATTTGCACTTTGGACAAAGGGGCGTCTATTAACATTGAGATGATTGTCGGCACGGGCAAAGGGTATGTGCCGTCCATTCAGAACAAACCGGAAGACAGTCCGATTGGTCTTATTCCCATTGATTCCATTTACAGTCCGGTGTTACGGGCGATTTACAAAGTTTCCAACGCGCGTGTCGGGCAAAAGACCGACTATGACAAACTGACGTTAACGGTGGAAACGAACGGCAGCATTTCTCCGGAGGACGCGGTTGCTTTTGCGGCTCGTATTTTGCAAGAACAGTTCAAACCGTTCATCAATTTTGAAGAACCGGAAGAGGAAGTCAAGGAAGAAAAGAAGGAAGAATTGCCGTTCAGTCGTTATTTGCTCAAGAAGGTTGACGAATTGGAATTGTCGGTTCGTTCCGCCAACTGTTTAAAGAACGACGAGATTGTTTACATCGGGGATTTGGTGCAAAAAACGGAATCCGAGATGTTACGCACGCCGAACTTCGGTCGTAAATCCTTAAATGAGATAAAGGAAGTTTTGGCGAACATGGGGTTACACTTGGGCATGCAAGTGGAAGGGTGGCCTCCTGAAAACATTGAATCTCTGGCAAAGGGATTGGAAGACAACTTTTAATAAAAGTCCTTAAAGGTTTAAGGCGGCCCGCTTTTCATCGGCAAAAGTGGAAGCGGGCTTTTAATTATCCGTCTTGTGCGCAAGACACCAAAAAAGAAAGGAAGAAAAATGCGTCACGGTTTTGCGAAAAGAACATTAAACAAATCAATAGCACATCGTCGGTCTATGTTTGCGAACATGGCCGTTTCACTCATCAAGCATGAACAGATTAAAACAACCTTACCGAAGGCGAAAGAGCTGCGTCCCATTGTGGAAAAGCTGATTACGGCTTCCAGAGAAAAGACCTTGCACAAACGGCGCCAAGCGATTGCGTTTTTACGTGATTTATCCGCGGTGGAAAAACTTTTTTCCGTTTTGGTGGACAGATACGCGACACGCAACGGCGGTTATACGCGCGTATTAAAGGCGGGTTTCCGTTACGGGGACTGCGCGCCGATGGCGGTGATTGAACTGGTGGACAGAGACGTCACGGCCAAAGGGAAAAACTCCGGACAGGCAGCAAAAGCGGCGGAACCGGCGGTTGAATCGGATAAAAAGGCGGAAAAGCCGGCTGAAAAAAAGCCTGCTAAAAAAGCCGAAAAGAAAGACTCCGCTGAAAAAGCGCCGGCCAAGAAAAAAGCTCCGGCCAAAAAGGTAGAAAAAGCCTAATTAAATAACCACGAGGATTTCAAAGAAAACGTCCCGACTTTCGGGGCGTTTTTTTTGATGAAAGCTGTTCTGGGCGGAGGCAGACAAAGACAAAAGCGGTCTTCAATCCGTGTGCGGAGGCCTTTAATCCGTGTGCGGTCGGACTCGGCTGTACGGCGGACTTCAATCCGTGTGCGGTCGGACTCGACTGTGCGGAGGACTTTAATCCGTGTGCGGTCGGACTCGACTGTGCGGCGGCCGTTAATCCGTGTGCGGCGGCCTCGACTGTGCGGTGGACTTCAATCCGTGTGCGGTCGGACTCGGCTGTGCGGCGGACTTCAACCCTGCTGTGCAGTCGGACGCGACTGTGCGGTCGGCCTCGACTGTGCGGCGGACTTCAACCCTGCTGTGCAGTCGGACGCGACTGTGTGGCGGACTTCAACCCTGCTGTGCAGTCGGACTCGGCTGTGCGGCGGCCGTTAATCCGTGTGCGGCGGCCTCGACTGTGCGGTGGACTTCAATCCGTGTGCGGCCCCCTCCTTTTATAAAAGGGGGCGATACGGCGCGCCCCACCGGCAAGGGAACAAAATAAAAATCCCTCCTGCCAAAGGTAAATTTCCCGACAGCAAGAGCACCCCCCCTGCCAAAGGTAAATTCCCCGACAGCAAGAGCACCCCCCCTGCCAAAGGTAAATTCCCCGACAGCAAGAGCACCCCCCCTGCCAAAGGTAAATTCCCCGACAGCAAGAGCACCCCCCCTGCCAAAGGTAAATTCCCCGACAGCAAGAGCACCCCCCCTGCCAAAGGTAAATTCCCCGACAGCAAGAGCACCCCCCCTGGCCAAAGGTAAATCCCCCGACAGCAAGAGCCCCCTCCTGCCAAAGGTAAATCCCCCGACAGCAAGAGCCCCCTCCTGCCAAAGG
>CAVDQP010000012.1:14455-15204 GCA_963611245.1 Holdemanella biformis | reverse complement strand
TCGTCGGTCACTTTTTGTTGAACGGTTGCCATGGCTTCCGGCAAAGAATAACCGTCGCTGAAAAGCTCTTTAAACACGCGCATTTGATCCGCAAAAGCAAAAGTTCCCACCGCGGCCGACGCGTAAAAAGAATCTTTCTTTAAGGCGTCTTGTTCTGTATTTAAATAAAGAACGGAAAAGAAAGCAGATTTTTGTGCCGCCGTCGGTTTTGCCAAAAAAACGCCTTCCGACGACAAATAGCTTCCCGTGCCGAACAAAGACCCGACGGACAAACCGCACACCACCGTCATTTTGCTTTCATCTTGAACGACAAAGGACGTCCCGTCAACTGTTCCGAACGGATAGACTCTTCCTTTTGAAAAATTATCCAACACTCGTCCGGCTTTTCCGGCGCGCGCGTGATTATCGTCCAAAAAAGCCTTGGCCAAAGTCACCCCCGCGTCTCCGGAAATTTCTTTGCTTTGAAGGAAAACAACACCTTTTTTGGATTCAATAATTTCAGAATCATACATTTTAGGCCGATACTGTTTTAATTGTTCTGCCGGCAACGCATACCCTTGAGACAAAGCGTTTTTTAAAAACGCCTCCGCCATTTCACCGTTATACAAAACACCGGTGCCGCTTTCGGCCATTTGACTTAATAACTTTTTCAACGCCGGTTGAGCAAAAGACTCTCCTTTTTTAAAAATTTCTCCGCTTTCTTTTTGGAAAATGGAAACCGGTTGAAAAGGAATTAAACCGGACAAGCG
>CAVDQP010000012.1:12528-14414 GCA_963611245.1 Holdemanella biformis | reverse complement strand
GCCCATATCTGGACTGCATGTAAAAAGCGCCTCTCGGCAAAGAAGGAACACCGGCGCCCCTATCCGGCACAAAAGCAGGAGAAGCAAAATCCAAAGTTTTTGCGTTTTTTTCGTCCGGAAAATAAATTTGACATACGCCGCCGCCCATAACACCGGCTCTTGACGGCAAAACCACCGACAGATGAAACATCATCGCCGTCGCCGCATCGACCGCATTTCCGCCGGCCGACAAGATATCGAGCGCGGCTTGTGACACTTCCGGCACATCGGAAACGGCCAGACCCAGCACTTGTTTTTGTTCCGCCCGAACAATATTTTCCTGAGGCAACGGTTCTTTTACTTCTTGAACCATAGCGCAAGAAATCGCTAAAAAAGACACCCCCGCCAATATAAGAGATTGACGAGCGGCAGAAATCTTTCTACTGTAAAGAAAAGAAAAGGGAAACTTTATGAAACGCATTTTGAAAATCCTTTCGGTATTTTTTGTCAGCTGTCTGCTTTTTTTGTATATCATACATATAAATGAAGCGTCCGCCAAGTCTTTTTCTGTTATTCGTGACACGGAAATTGAAGAAGTGACTTTAACCTATGTTCGCGACATTTTCCAAAAAGCCGGATTAAATGCCGAAACGGCGCAGATTGTTTTTCTGAACGACGACAGCATCAACGCTTTTGTTGCAGGCGGCACTCTTATTTTTATTCATACCGGTCTGTTGATGCAATCGGACAGTCCGGACGCCTTTATCGGGGTTTTAGCTCATGAAACGGGACATATCGCGGGAGGACACGTCGCCCGCAGCGCCGTCAATTTGAAAAAAACTCAACAGACCGCGCTTATTTCAACGCTTTTAGGCGGGCTGGCAACGGTTTTAAGCGGCCGACCCGATGTCGGCATCGCCGTTTTAGCAGGTTCCGCGCAATCCAATCAAGCGCTTTTCAGCTCTTATCGCCAATCAGAAGAGCAAATCGCCGATTCCGCCGCCGTTTCGATTCTGAAGCAAACGCCTTATTCCATTCAAGGGTTGGCTCATATTATGGAAAAAATCAGAAGACAGGAACAACTTTCTCTTCCCGACGACGATTCTTCTTATTTAAGAACACACCCTTTATCATCGCAAAGATTATCTTTTTTAAGACAAGAATCGGATAAAGAGAAAAAAAGCCTGCAAAAAGACCCTTCTTTTTTTCGGATAAAAGCGAAGCTGTCCGCTTTTATGCAAGAACCCGAAAGCGTTTTGAAAAAATACAATTCAAACTCTTTTCCGGATAGATACGCCCGCGCCATTGCTTATTTCAGAAGTCTCAATATTGACAAAGCGATGGCTCTGTTAAATGATTTGATAAAAGAAGAACCTTCCAATCCGTATCTTTACGAATTAAAAGGACAAGTTCTTTTTGAAACCGGCAAAACGCGGGAATCTCTTTTTTCTTACAAAAAAGCTGTGGAATTGAAACCGGAGGCGGTTCTTATCCGATTAGCCTACGCGCACGCTTTGGTGGAAACGGGAGAAAAGCAAAACGCCCGAGAAGCGCTTTTGCAATATCGCTTTGTCAATTCACGGAAAAATGATTTTTCGGAAAGTTATAAAGGTATGGCGACAGCCTATTCTATCTTGGAAGAAAAGGACAAAATCCCGCCGTTGATGGCCGAATACTATTTGAATGCCGGAGATTATTCAAACGCTTGTCGCCAAGCGAACATCGCCTTAAAAACATTAAAAGAAGGCACGCCTCAATGGTTGCGCATGAAGGATATTTCCGAAATCAAGGAAAAAGAAACAAAATAAAATCCCCGATTGTTATTTTCCTTTCCGGCGGTTTTGTTTTTCCTTTTTTTTCCGGCTTTTACCGACATTTTTTTGTCTCCGACTGTTATTTTCGAAAAC
>CAVDQP010000012.1:6075-12518 GCA_963611245.1 Holdemanella biformis | reverse complement strand
ATCCGTATCCAGATTGATTTTTAACAAAATCGATATATCCTGTTTCGGGCGCAATTGCAAAATACTTTCCGAAATATGAGGAGAAGGAGGCAAAGACGCCTTTTTCTTATATTTTTCACTTTTAAAATACAAAGGCGTTTTGGCGTCAATCGGCAAACCGTTATATCCCGTGTAAATTAAAAGTTCTTTATCCGGTTTCATTTTTAAAATACCGCCTTTACTGACAGCGTCGTCCTTGTAAAACTTATACTTGCGCTTTTCATCAAGATGCAAATAATTGCCTATCAACCAATTTTGGCTGGCGGTATAAGAAACCTTTGTCAATTTTCCCAAATGAGAAACCATTTTATTTCTGGTTTGAATATTGTTCGCCTGCTTTATGATTTTAGCGGACGGCATATGCAACAAAACGTCTGTTTTTCCCTCTCCGTATTTTTTTTGCAACTGATGCCAATCTTGAAACATAAAAAGATAACTGTTTGCCTTGCTGCGCCCGAACACTATCCCGTCCGTTATCGATTCCAGCGACGGCATATATTGAAAATCGTCTAAAATAAAAGAAGTCGGAAAAGGACCGTATCCTTTTTCCCCCGGGCCCTTGCCTATCAGCTTGGACGACAACATATTCACAAACAGATTATTCAACATTGACGCGGAAGATCCCAAATCTTCATAAGGCACGGTCAAATAAATCGTTATTGGATAATATTCTCCCGTTTCGGCGTCTTGAACGCCGCGCAACTGCGTAAAGTTAATATCATTCACGCTGGTTCGCAACCGAGCCGCCGCGCTTTTAAAAATATTGATGCCGGACATCGCCATGGAAATCACCGACGCGCGTTGTTTATCCGGCAAAGAAAGCACCTCGTTCAAATTCAGCAAAGTCAAACGCCCGTAATTATAATAAGCCGTTTCCAGCACCATATCCGTTAAAATATATTGCCAAGGATCGGCGTTCATCGCAGACATATCGCCGGACGCCTTTTTATCTTCAATTTCCTGAGTGTATTTAATCTGATTGCTGTTCAGCATATCCACCAACATTGCAAAACAGCACTCTTGCCCGCGCCAAACTTTCGGGATATGGTTCCACGACCCGATAGGCAAATAGTTGGCGGAAGAAATACTTTTCGTCTGAGCCAAATGTATCGCCTGTCGCACTTCGTCCGTTTGTTTCATCGACACATAGTAAGACAAAAGGACTTTATAATCTTCATTATCCAAACCGTCTTCTTTCAAACGGCATTCAAAATAATCATTTGCCTTTGCCTGCTTGCATTTAATACATAAATACGCCCCCATGCCGCTGAGACAATCTCTTCCCGCCTTGACCCAATAAGGGTCGGTGCCTTCCGGTCCGTTCGGAATCAGATATTTCACCACGCCGCTGACATGCGAGCTGATTTTCCAATAAAGAGATTCCATATTTTCCGACGCCAAAGGATTCCAAGCCGGCCAATATATGCCTTTTTTCGGATCGTCCAACGCCGTCCATTTGAAATGATACACCGGTCCCAAAGACGCTCTGTATCCGCTGGTTGCTTTAAAAATTTCCTCTTTCGGGTCGTTGATAATCAAGCAAGATTTATCCAAACTCAACACATTCGGAATGGCCAAACCGGTTGTTTTGCCGCACCCCGAAACCCCCATACACAAAGCCGAGCAGGAATTAGGCAATCTCAATTCTTTTCCGGCAAACGTGCCGAGCAGAAGAAATTTTCCGTCGAACAAGCCCATTTTTTTTATTTCGTTTTCTCGGGCATAGTGAGCGGAACCGAAAAATTTCGGACTTAAATCATGAGGAGACATCACCAAAAAATAGTAAGAGGACCACACAAACGCCGCCGTCGGCACCAAAGGCAAATTCCACGCGAAAAAACTGTTCCACGTTTTATGAAGCGGCGTTTTAAACAGAAAAGTCCACAACCAATTGCAATAACTGTCCCAAATGATGGAAGGAGAGCGCAAAGCTTCTTTCCAAAACAATTTTGCTCTTTCAAAAGACAGCGCATCAAATCCGTCGCCTATCATATTGCAAAGAGGCAACCAAAAATACAAAACGCCGTAAAAAATCAAAAAGCCGATAAAAACACGCAGACCTATCCATTTGATGGCTTTTCTTCGTTCCGCGTAGGCGGGATTTAAATGAATTTTCATACGCTAATCCCTGTTGTTTGTTTTCTTTTTCGGCGCGGACGACTGACCTTTTTTTAAAACAAGGAAATCTTCGTCCTCTGCTATATCCGTCGCAAAGTCCGCTTTTTCCGTTGCATCCGTCGTATCCGCGACGTTTGCGTTTTCTGTGACGTTTACGGAATAAGCCGTCTTGTCTGCCTTTTCTAAATCAAAAAGAAAAGCGCCCTCTTTCGGCAAAATCATTTCCGCCTGACCTGAGGAGGTGTTTTTGCTTTCCTCCGACGCCCAAGAAGAAGTCTCCTCTTTGTTTTTTTTCTTGTTCTTTTTAAGAAACGCCGTTTCTTCTTCCGTCAGATACACATCGTATTCCGCCTTGTTTTTTGCCAAAGGTCTTTGCAAACCTGTGCCCCTTGCCTGTTTTTCGACATCTAGCTCCATTTTATCCATTAAACTGTCGTTCAATCCCCATTCGCGGATGCGGTCTTGATAAGCTATCTCGCATCTGGCGACAAATTTTGCTCTCGCCAACGCCTCTTTTTTTCGCAGTTTTTCAATATACTTATTGCTATACAGCAGCTGCGCCAAAGACATCATCTGTTTTTTATCAATTCGAACGCCGGTCAGATTCACCCCTTGCAGAACAAAAGCGTCCAAATCCATTTCGTTAAAGTTAATCTTGGACAAATCCAAAAGACGGATATCCAAAAAGCGCAATTCTTCTTTCGGAATATGCCGGATATCGATACGCCCGTTTTCTATCTGCGTCACAAGCCAACCGGCAAATTCCAAATACTGCCGGTCTTTTTCGTCCATCACGGTGTCGGTTAAATTCGTTTCCCGCACGAACGCTCCGTGGACATCGGCGTCCGTTAAATCCGCTTTGGACAAGTCCGCCGATTCCAAATAAGCAAAAGACAAATCCGCCCCCGTTAAATCAGCGCCGCTTAAATTCGCGCCGGTCAAGTTCGCATAAGATAAATTGACGCCTTTTAAACAGCCGCCCTTCAGATTCGCCCCTTTCAGATTCAAACCGTGCAAATCCCAACCGGAAACGTCTTCTCCTTTATGAAAAGCGTTCATAAAAGCCACGGCGTTTTCATCGGATTGCCATGTATCCGCCTGAGACGGCAACAGAGCTTCTTCCTCTTCGGGAACTCCCGCCAACGGCAAACGAAAGAACGCCTCTTCATCTCTTAAAGGAAGTAAAGGTTCTTTCAAAGCCGGCCGCGCCATTTTTTCTTTTTCGTTTGTCATATCCGCATCATAACAGACGGACGAAAAAAAGAGGAGTTTTTTTTACCTGTTTTTTCATTTTTTTATCATTTTTATTTTTATTTTCCGCTTTTTCTTTATTTTTGGAAAAAGAAAGCTTATATAAAAACAAGAACGAATTTGATAAATAGAATTAAAGAACAAAAACAAAAAAGCGGGAAAAGGCGGAAATATGTCGTCCTTTATTAAAATAAAAGGCGCGCGGGAACATAATCTGCGCAACATCAATATTGATATTCCGAAAAACAAACTGACCGTGATAACAGGTCTGTCCGGTTCCGGAAAATCGTCGTTGGCTTTTGACACCGTTTACGCGGAAGGACAACGGCGGTATGTGGAAAGTTTATCGGCCTACGCGCGTCAATTTTTGGACTTGATGAAAAAACCGTCGGTCGATTCCATTGAAGGGCTGTCTCCTTCGATTTCCATTGAACAAAAGACAACTTCCAAAAACCCGCGTTCAACCGTCGGCACGGTTACGGAAATTTACGATTATATGCGTCTTTTATGGGCCAGAATCGGCGTGCCGTATTCCCCTGCGACCGGCTTGCCGATTGAAAGCCAGACAGTTTCTCAAATGGTGGACAGGTTAATCGCTTTGCCGGAAAAACAACGGTATTATCTTTTATCGCCCATTGTCCGCGGACGCAAAGGCGAGTATCGCAAAGAGCTGAAAGAAATACAGAAAAAAGGATTTCAACGCGTCAAGGCGGACGGCGTTTTTTACGACATTGAAGACGTCCCGGATTTAGAAAAAAACACCAAGCACGTGATTGAAGTTGTAGTGGACAGAATTGTCATCAAACCGGACATTCAATCGCGTTTGGCAAGCTCTTTTGAAACGTGCTTGCTGTTATCGGACGGGTTGGCCATAGCGGAAAATGCCGACACGGGCGACAGAATCTTGTTTTCTTCCAAATTCTGCTGCCCCGTTTCGGGCTTTACCATTGAAGAAATAGAGCCAAGACTTTTTTCCTTCAACAATCCGCACAGCGCCTGCCCCGCGTGCGACGGATTGGGGTTCAAGATGAATATCAATCCGGATTTAGTCATTCCGGACGAAAATCAAACGCTTAAAGAAGGGGCGATAGCGCCTTGGTCCGGCTCTTCCGGAGAAATTTATCCGTGGCATCGGGAAGCCATTGAAGGTGTGGCGCGGCGTTTTCATCTTTCTTTGGACACGCCGTGGAAAGAAATCCCGAAAGACATTCAAAAGAAAATCCTTTACGGCGACGCGGCTCTGCGTTACGAAGGCGTCATTCCGAATATGGAACGGCGGTATTTGGAAACCGATTCCGATTGGATGCGCGATGAAATCACAAAATATCAGAACAACACCGTTTGCGAAGTATGCAAAGGCGCGCGCTTAAAACCGGAAGCGTTAGCCATAAAAATCAACGGGAAAAACATTTCCGAAGCGACGTGTTTGTCTATCGAATCGGCTTACAAATGGTTTTTTGATATTTTAGATTCTTTAACGCCTCAAAAAAAAGAAATCGCCACGCCGATTTTGAAAGAAATTACCGAACGATTGAAATTTTTAAATAATGTCGGACTGGGGTATTTGTCCTTAAACCGGATTGCCGGCACTTTGTCGGGCGGAGAAGCGCAAAGAATCCGGTTGGCGTCTCAAATCGGATCCGGCCTGACGGGCGTGATTTATGTTTTGGACGAACCGTCTATCGGCCTGCATCAAAGAGACAACGACAAACTTTTGGAAACTCTTTTTCACTTGCGTGATTTAGGCAACACGGTTTTGGTTGTCGAACACGACGAAGACACCATGCTGCACGCCGACCACATCATCGACATCGGCCCCGGCGCCGGCATTTACGGAGGAAAAGTCGTAGCGCAAGGGACCGCTCTGGAAATTATGCAAAATCCGGACAGTCTGACAGGGCAGTATTTATCCGGCAAAGTCAAAATAGAAGTGCCGAAACACCGTCGCAAAGGGAACGGAAAAAAAATCGTTATTGAAGGCGCCAGCGTCCATAATTTAAAGAATGTGACGGCGGAAATTCCTTTAGGCACCTTCACTTGCGTGACGGGTGTTTCCGGTGGCGGCAAATCTTCTTTGATTATTGAAACGCTTTACAAAGGCTTGTCCAATATTTTGAACCGCACTCGGGAAAAAAGCGGCCCTTACAAAGCCATCAAAGGCGTCGGATACATTGATAAAATCATTGACATTGACCAATCACCCATCGGCCGAACGCCGCGTTCGAATCCGGCGACTTACACCGGTATTTTCACGCCTATCCGCGAATGGTTCGGTGCTTTGCCCGAATCGAAGGCGCGCGGATATAAAGCGGGGCGCTTTTCTTTCAATGTGAAAGGCGGACGTTGCGAAGCTTGTCAAGGCGACGGCGTGTTAAAAATCGAAATGAATTTCCTGCCCGACGTTTATGTGAAATGCGACATCTGCCAAGGCACTCGATATAACAGAGAAACTTTGGAAGTCACTTACAAAGGCAAATCCATTTTTGATGTTTTGGAAATGTCGGTCGATGAAGCTTTGGAATTTTTCAAAGCCGTCCCGTCCATTTACAACAAATGCGAACTTTTGAAAAAAGTAGGTTTGGGCTATATCAAGCTGGGGCAATCGGCCACCACTTTATCCGGCGGCGAAGCTCAAAGGATTAAACTGGCCAAAGAGCTGTCCCGCAAAGCGACCGGAAAAACGCTTTACATTTTGGACGAACCGACAACCGGTCTGCATTTTGCCGACATCAAAAAATTGCTGGAAGTCTTGCATGAGCTTGTGAATCAAGGAAACACCGTTGTGGTTATCGAACATAATCTTGATGTGATAAAAACCGCCGACCACATTTTGGATCTAGGTCCCGAAGGCGGCGATAAAGGCGGTATGATTGTCGCAACCGGCACGCCGGAACAAATCGCCGCAGTCCCCGAAAGCCGGACGGGATACTACTTAAAAAAAATTTTAACAAGAAAATAAGCCGATTTATCGCTTGAAGAACTCTTTGAATGAATTTAATTCAAAGTCGTTATTGCTTTTTTTTTCAAGTTTATTT
>CAVDQP010000012.1:0-6065 GCA_963611245.1 Holdemanella biformis | reverse complement strand
TATCATTTTGGAAATGACTTTATTGGAACAATGGAACGCCGTTTATGCTTTGTTGGAAAAAAGTTTAAGCGAAAACGTTCTGAACCGCTGGCTGAAACAAATAGAACCGCATCAGATTGATGATGACACGGCTGTTTTATGTGTTCCGACTCGCTTTATCAACGAATGGATACAAAAAAACTATGCCGACACTCTTTTAGGCGCGTGGCAAACCGTCAATCCGGATATTAAGTCTTTAAAATTTAAAGTCGCTCAACCTCATTTAACACAAGACCCCTCTTTACAAAGCCTTCAGCCAAAAGAACAGGAGGAGACCTGTTTTCAAGAAGGGCAATCGTCTTTACCTTCCGCTCATTTCTCTGCCAAAGCGGAAGAGTCGGAAATCAGCAAAATATCCACAAATCTGAACCGAAATTTCACTTTTGACAAGTTTGTCGTCGGAAAACCGAACGAATTTGCCTATGCCGCCGCCAAAAGAGTGGCGGAAACAAAAGAAATTTCTTTTAATCCTCTGTATTTGCACGGAGGAGTCGGACTTGGCAAAACGCATTTGATGCAAGCCATCGCTTGGAGAATTAAAGAATTGTCTCCGGAACGAAAAGTGCTTTATCTGTCGGCGGAAAAATTTCTGTATCAGTTTGTCAATGCTTTAAGATACGACAACACGGTTTCTTTTCGAGATATGTTCCGTTCGGTTGACGTTCTGATGATTGACGACGTGCAGTTTATTTGCGGAAAAAAAGCAACTCAGGAAGAGTTTTTCCATACTTTTAATTCTTTGGTGGACAACGGAAAGCAAATTATTCTGACGGCCGATTCGTCCCCCGTGGATTTAAAAGGAATTGAGGACCGTTTGAAAACCCGCATGGGATATGGGCTTGTGGTGGATATTTATCCGACAACCTATGAACTCAGGTTGGGCATTTTACAATCCAAAGCGCAGATGATGAACGCCGACGTGCCGGAAAATGTCATTGACTTTTTGGCGCATCATATTTCCACAAACGTGCGTGAACTGGAAGGAGCTTTGCGCCGAGTCGTCGCGCATTCTCAACTTATCGGACAACCGATTACTTTGGAAAGCACGCAAAATATTTTAAAAGACTTGTTGGGCGCTTGTGAACGCAAGTTAACGATTGAAGAAATTCAAAAGAAAGTAGCGGAACATTACAATTTGAAAATCGCCGATTTGAAATCCGCCAAAAGAGAACGTAAAATCGCCCGTCCTCGGCAAGTTTCCATGTATTTATCCAAAATTTTAACGACCAAGTCTTTGCCGGAAATCGGGTTAAAGTTCGACCGTGACCATTCCACCGTTATGCACGCGATAAAAACGATTGAAGATTTGTTGAAAACCGACGCCAATCTGAATGAAGACGTGAACATTTTGAAAAGAACTTTGGAAAATTAAGGGGAAAAGCGGCCTTCGTTCTCTTAAAAAAGAACGCCTCTTGAAAAACGCCTTTTTTCTTCCTATCTTATAAGATATAAGAAATTTTAAAACAAGGAGAAAAGAAATGTCCCGAATTGTTCCCTTCGGCACCCCTTTGATGTTGGGATTTGAAGAACTGGAAAAAGTCATGGAAAGGCTTTCCAAATCAACACAGGAAGGATTTCCTCCTTATAATATAGAAGTCTTACCGCCGGACGAAAAGTTGAAAATCACTTTGGCCGTCGCCGGTTTTTCCGAGGAAGATTTGGATATTTCCGTCGAAGGC
Source organism: Holdemanella biformis (assembly GCA_963611245.1). Lineage (GTDB taxonomy): Bacteria > Pseudomonadota > Alphaproteobacteria > CASFRQ01 > SAAU01 > CASFRQ01. The sequence goes on along the minus strand of CAVDQP010000012.1, from coordinate 4,347 downwards.
AATCAACTGATTATCAAAGGGCGACAACATGAACAGACTTCTTCTCAAACTCGTTATTTGTATAAAGGCATTGCCGGACGGCAGTTTGTCAAATCATTTATGCTGGCGGACGGCATTAAAGTCGCCGGCGCTTCTTTAGACAAAGGCCTGCTTTGTATTTTTCTTGAAAAAATCGAACCGAAAGTTAAAATCACCAAAATCGCGATTAGCAAAAAAGAACCGGACACGTCTTTAATTTTAGATGAAAGTTATGAAGAACCCTCTAAAAAAACAAAAAAACAGGAAGAAAATAAATGAAACACTCCTCCCCTTCCCCTTATGATGAAGAAGAACTCTTAACGGAAGATTTCAGCGAATGGGGATTAAAGGAAGATGTCGCCTTTATAAAAAAAGACATTATTAACCACCACACGGTTTGGGCTATTTACAATCCGGAAGGTGCTTATATCGGCTGTGCTAAAGACAGACAGACGGCTTTGGCATTGGCGGCTCAACACGATTTAACGGTCATGAGCGCGCATTAACGCTTGTTTCTTTTTTTTTCAACATCAACCAAAGAAAAAGAAAAAAACTTGAGAAAAACGGCGGTTTTGAACTTGTCTTTAAAATTCTTTTTCATTCAAACAATTTACTCTGGACAAAAGCAGTAAAAAGCTTTATTTTTATAACATTTTGCAGGCGAAAGCATTTTTAACCCTAAAACAAAACAGCGAGGCTTCATAAATGAAAATAGATTCCACGATTATTAAAGAGATGGCCTTCTGGGTGCGCGTTCGACTGAGAGAAGAGGAGGCCGAACAAATGGCCGCCGCTTTTTCCGAAACGCTTTCCTGGATTGACAAAGAAATGATAACAGACGAGCTTGAAGGAGTGCAACCGATGCCCTCCGTTATAGAGGATCCTATCCGCTTGCGCGCGGACGAAATAACGGACGGCGGAAAGCAAAAAGAAATCCTTTCTTGTTCCGAACACGCGGTGGACGGCTTTTTTACCGTTCCGAAAATGGTTGAATAAGGAGGGAAGAAAATGACGGATTTAACGGACTTAACAATGGCGCAGGCCTTGAAAGGGCTTGAAAACAAAGAATTTACTTCTGTTGAATTAACAAAAGCTTATTTGAAAAAGATGGAAGAAATGCGCCGTCTGAACGCCTATATTACCGAAACGCCGGAACTGGCGCTTCAAATGGCGGCTCAATCCGATGAAAGAAGGGCGCAGGGACATGCCGGAAAAATGGAAGGTATTCCCGTCGCCGTTAAAGATTTGTATTGCACGCAAGGCGTTTTAACGACCGGCGCTTCCAAAATTTTATCCAACTTTGTGCCGCCTTACACGGCGACAACGTGCGAACATTTATGGAAAGAAGGCGCCGTCCTTTTGGGAAAAACCAATACGGACGAATTTGCAATGGGGTCTTCCACAATTACCAGCTATTACGGCGTGACGCACAACCCGCATGATGAAACAAGAGTGCCGGGAGGATCGTCGGGCGGGTCGGCGGCGGCGGTGGCGGCGCATATGTGCGTCGCGGCGACGGCCACGGAAACGGGCGGTTCCATTCGTCAACCGGCGGCTTTTTGCAAAACGGCGGGTATTAAACCGACTTACGGTCGTTGTTCTCGCTTTGGTATTTTGGCCTATTCTTCTTCTTTGGACCACCCCGGAGTGCTGGCACGGAATATTGAAGACACGGCGTTAATGTTGGAAGTTATGGCCGGATACGATCCGAAAGATTCGACTTCTTTACAAAAGGAAGTGCCGGCTTATTCAAAAATGTTGGATAAGAACATTCAAGGAATGAAAATCGGCTTGCCGAAAGAATATCAGGAAATGGTGCCGGAAATTTGGGACAGAGCCTTGAAATTCGTTCAAGAGCAAGGCGCCGAGTTGGTGGAAGTTTCTCTTCCTCACACGGAACAGGCCGCCTCTGTTTACTACATCACCACCATGGCGGAAGCTTCTTCCAATCTGGCGCGATACGACGGCGTCCGGTTCGGCACGCGCGTGGACGGCAAAAGCTTGGACGAAATGTATATGAATACGCGTATGGACGGCTTTGGCGAAGAAGTGCGCAGAAGGCTTGTTCTCGGCACTTATTTCTTAAGCGCGAAAGGCTACTTTGATTATTTTGTGCCGGCGCAAAAAATGCGGCGCCTGATTACGCAAGATTTTGAAAAAGCCTTTGAAACAGTTGATGTTTTAATGGCGCCGACCGTGCCTATTCAGCCGTTTACGATTGAAGAGGCTAAACACGGCGCGTCCGCGACAAAGATTAACGATACTTACTCAATGCCTTCCTCGTTGGCCGGCATTCCGGCAGCGTGCGTGCCGTCCGGATTACAGGTTATCGCGCCAAGATATGAAGAAGGATTAGCCTTAAAAGTGGCTCAAGTTTTGGAGATGTGCAAATGACCTATACATTGTCTGGAAAAACAAACGAATGGGAAATCGTTGTAGGATTGGAAGTCCACTGTCAGATAATTTCCAACAGCAAAGTTTTCAGCGGCGCTTCCGCGTCGTTCGGAGGTATGCCGAACAGCCATGTGTCTTTTATTGACGCCGGTTTTCCCGGAATGCTGCCGTCCGTCAACAAATATTGTTTGGAACAATCCATTAAAACCGGAATGGGATTGAACGCGCAAATCAATCTGCATTCCCGCTTTGACCGGAAAAATTACTTTTACGGCGACTTGCCGGCGGGATATCAGATTACGCAATTATTCCACCCCATTGTTGGGGAAGGCTACATGGACGTGGATTTGGAAGACGGAACGACCAAACGGCTGCGCGTGGAAAGGTTGCATTTGGAACAGGACGCCGGAAAATCCATTCACGACCGGTCACCTTTATTTTCCTACATTGATTTAAACAGAGCGGGAGTCGGCTTAATGGAAATCGTCAGCAAGCCGGATATTCGTTCACCGGAGGAAGCGGGTGCCTATCTGCGCAAATTGCGCGCTATCGTGCGAGCGTTGGGAACTTGTGACGGCAATATGGACGAAGGGTCCATGCGTTGCGACGCCAATATTTCCGTCCGTCCGGTCGGCGAGACGGAACTGCGCAATCGGGTGGAAGTAAAAAACCTTAATTCTGTCAAATTCGTGATGCAAGCCATTGAATTGGAAGCAAAACGCCAGATTGCCCTTTATGATGCAGGACAGCATGTGTCGCAGGAAACACGCTTGTTTGATTCCGCCAAAATGGAAACACGGACGATGCGTTCCAAGGAAAACGCTTTGGATTATCGGTATTTTCCGGATCCGGATTTACCGGAAGTTCGTTTGGATAAAGAATACGTGGACGAAATCCGCCGCAATCTGCCGGAATTGCCGGACGCGAAGAAAAAGCGCTTTATTGAGGAATACAAAATCACTCCGTATGACGCCGCGATTTTGGTTTCCGAAACGGATATTGCTTCTTTCTTTGAAAACACGGTTAAAGGACGGGAAAGCCACGCGCAAAAGGTTGCCAACTGGATTGTCGGCGATTTGTTCAGTGTTTTAAACAAGTCGGCGTTAAGCATCAGCGACAGTCCCGTTTCTCCGGAACATTTGGGTGAATTGATTGATTTGTTAAATGAAGAAATCATTTCTTCGAAAATTGCGAAGGAAGTCTTTGAAATTATGGTTGAAACCGGAGACAGCCCGAAAAAAATCGTTGAAGAAAAGGGATTAAAGCAAATCACGGACACTTCCGCGATTGACGGCATCTTGGATAAGATTATCGCGGACAATCCGGCGAACGTTGCCGAATACAAAGCCGGAAAAGAAAAACTTATCGGCTGGTTTGTGGGACAGGCGATGAAAGCCACGCAAGGCAAAGCCAATCCGTCTTTGTTAAATGAACTGCTGAAGAAAAAGCTGTCATAAGCTTAAAAACCCTTCAACAAAAAAGCTTTCCTCATTTCTGAAGAAAGCTTTTTTTAATGGAAAAGAAAACTGAATTAAGCGATACCCTGTCCTTGATTCTTGTTTTTCAAGGTGCTGTTAAATCTGGACAATCCGCTGTTTAATTCTTTCGTTTTTCCTCTTTTCAAAGCAGCAATTCTGTCACTGACGCTGGCAAATTGTTCTTTTTTTGTAGTTTTTCTTCTCTTTTCCTTTTGAAAACATCAAAAAGACCCATAATCCCACTCCGCTATCAATTTATTTATTTTGTGTTTTTGTTTTTATTAGCATAAATACCCCGAATATCGCGAATAGGAGAAGAAAAATCCTTTCCTGTTTTTCTAAGATAACTTTGGCGTAATTTCAAAGCGGCCGGAGAATTGACAAAAGATTGAACTTTTGTCTCTTCGTTTGATTGTTCAGTTTGTTTTTCTTCGACAATTTCAACCGTTTTTTCTTC
>CAVDQP010000011.1:0-15320 GCA_963611245.1 Holdemanella biformis | reverse complement strand
AGGAACGCTAAAGCACCGTCCCTTAAAAAAACAGGACGATTATTTTTTCAAAAAGAACGTCAGAAGAAAGCAAAACTCCCTTCTTCTTTTTGATTTTTTCTTTTTGCCTCATTTCTCTGGACTGCCAAAAAAGAGGAACTGCATAAGAAAGTTGATTGAAAAATAATTAAGTCACGGCGGTGATAGCTCGAATATTACCGTCTCTGTTAATTTGAACGACTCGTAACTTTTCCTTCATTTCCAGATAGGTTTTTTCCCTGTCTATCGTCGGGTACGTATGCAAAATACGCCCGATAAACGCTTTATACGCGGCGTCCGGACTTTCCGCATGAATTGTGGCAAAGCAGTTTTCATGACCGGATCCCATCAATTCCCAAATAGCGCCGGCGTTGGACGTGGATATTTCGCCGCCCAAAATCGCATCGGGCGTAAAACGCACAGCCAAGTCAATCACCTTTTTATAATCAAAAGCGTTTGTTTGCTCCGTTCGGGGCAAAACAATATGCACTCTGTTTTTTTGAGGAACAATCAACTCTCGCGTATCTTCTATGGTTAAAATTCTTTTATGTTCATCTAACAGACGAATCATATTATTCAAAAAAGTTGTTTTACCGGTTGCCGTCGCACCGCTGACCAGAATATGATCGCCGCGTTTCATAGAAAGAAGCAATCTTTCATAAGGGTCATCCGGATCTTCAACATTTTTTAATTTGTTGATTTGACGCAGTTTATCCCCTTTACGCAATCCGTAATCTTCCAAACCGAAATGCACGCCTTCGGAAAAAACACGAATACACAAAGCCACGCCACCTGTCAAATCATCATTATCATACATGACGTTCCGACCGGCAATCGCCGTAAAACGATGGCCTCCGGGCAAAGTGGCATAAACAACCGGCGTTCCGGATTGCGGGTCAAACCCCATATCAAAAGTATTGGCGATAATATACAGAATATTATTCAAATATTCCCGTGTCAATTTCGGATCTTCTTGTTGAACCCAAGGGAATTGCCGTTTTCCTCGCATGCGCAACCAAATGCTGCCGGGGCTGTTGACGGCGATTTCTTCTATATTGTCCTGCGTATACCAATAGGAAAGAGGCCTTAAAGTCGACTCTAAAACCTTATAAGTTTCTTTTAATGAAATATCACCCATAAAGCCCCCTTTTCCCCTTTAGAAAAGCTCCGGAGAGTTTTTGTTGGCCTTTTTTACATCTCCGTCAGTTAAGACCGGTGCCACCACCTGATTTTGATTAGACGGCGGAATCGGGTAATTGACAATTCCCTGTGAAGTGCCGCTATAAATTTCATTCAAAGATAACGGCCGCCCCGCCGAAGAAGAAGGCGTCGGTTGATTGCCGTCCTGAATGCCGGTCGGCTCTTCAATTTTCGCTTTTGTGCCGGCCGCGACCGCTTCTGTTTGCGCCGGTCGATACGTTTCAGACCCCGGCACATACCGCCCGTCTTTTGTTTGAACCGTCATCGGTAAATTCCGGTTTCCAACCCCGTATTGATCGGGAGGCGTTTGCGCCGCCGTGGAAGCTTGCCCCATTTCTTTTTCCAAATCTTCAACATCTTCCTCTTCCGAACGCAGCCATAAATCTTCACTGGCGAAGATTGTCAACCGTGTGCCGGACGGGACAAACACCACCGGAGGCGTTGAACTGGACGCGTCAATCAAATCTTTAAAGATTTGTTTCATATCACTGATGAAATTCTCACGGGCATCTTGCGCCGCCTGAGCTCTGTCAGATTGCGCCACAGTTCCGTCAGATGCGTTTGTCGTTACAATTTCATCTGTTGCCGTAATGTATGTTAAAGCGGACATAATCGACGATGTCAAAATCGGCTTTCCATATTTGGCAAGGAACATTTCATCCAAATAAGCGGACACGCCGCCACGTCCCTGTGCGTCTCCGGAAGAACCTTGGAAATTAAACGCGCTGCCGTCCGGACGAATGAGTCGGCTCCAAGAAATTTCCATTTTAGCCACACGATTCGTCCCGGGAGACCCGCTCATAGACCCGATAACCCGACTGCCCGACGGAATAATAATATTCCGCCCGTCTTCCGTATAGACGTTTCTTTCCACAATCGCCGTCACCGGCACCGCCGGATATCTGGAATCAATCGAACGGACAATCACCGCAGGAATAGCCTTATCTTTCAAAATCATACGAGACATATCCACCGGATAAGTCGACACCGTCTTTCCGATACCCCAATCTTTATCCTGTTTTTTCTTCGCCTTTGCCAACACACGCCTCTCCGGCATAATTTTACCGGTCTGCATTTGTTGTTTCATACTTTGACGTCTGGCCGCCATTAAAGATTGTATCTGTGCCACTTCCTCCGAACTGTATTTCGGTTGTTTTTTCTGTGGCCGAGGCGGCGCTCTTTTGATGACTTCTTTTTTCTCTTCCGTTTTCTTTTTGCCGAAAGAAGAACCGTCCGTCGCGTAAGGACGCCCGTCATCGCCCAAATATCCGATAATGTCTCCGGCATCATTCAAAATACTGCCGTTATCCGACACATCAAAGAGGTTATCGTCGATATAAATACGGATTCCTTTCTTTTTATCCGGCTGCTCGGAACTGTCTTCTTCCAACAAGTTTTCTATTTTGCCCAACCCCGACCCTTTATTGTCCACTAAAGAACCGTCGGATAAAACCTTTCCGACCTCTTCGCCGTTGTTGTTCAAAAGAGTTCCGTCCGGCAAAACTTTAACAATCGGTTCGCCCGCCGTGGAAGAAACTTGCCCGTCCGGACTTAAAGTCCCGATGACCTTGCCTGAACTGTCACGCAACACTTCACCCGTCACGACAGAGCCGATAACGTTGCCATTTGCGTCCACCGCCTTGCCGTCACACTGCATTTTGCCCAACATTTCACCCATGGCGTTCATCACTTCGCCGTCCGCCTGAACCAAACCGATTAAATTACCGTTTTCGTCCAAGATGACACCTCTTTCAAAAACGCAACCGATTTGAGTTCCGTTTTGATCCAGCACACGCCCGTCGAACAAAGCACAACCGACTTGCACACCGTCCTGACCGACAACATACCCGTCTGGCATGACACGGCCCATCAATTCGCCTTCCTGCGTGATAACCATACCGCCGGTCGGCACCAAACCGCCGATTTTTTCACCGGACATATTTTGAGCGCTTTTATCCGGATTGACACAGCCGACAACTTCGCCCCGAGCATTGATAATCCGCCCGTCGTATCTCGGCTGACCGACAATTCGGCAATGATCCGCCACCAAACCTTTCGGTAAAACACGACCCAAAATTTGCAAGAAATGAGTCCCTTTAACCAGACCGTTTGTTGTCACGGAACCTTTGACCGTTCCTTGTGTATCCCGCACACTTCCGTCCGGTTGAACAACCCCGAGCACCGAACAATTTTCGCCGACCGCCGTATTAAACGGAACAATCGTCCCGCTGACGCTGCCGTCATTTTTCAAAACAATGCCGTAATCATTCACAACCCCGACAGGAGCGTTGTTCAAATCTATCACTGTTCCGTCGCCGGAAGAACGACCCGCCAACTGCCCCAAGAAATCAACCCAGATTCCTTGCGGCACCAAAGAGCCTGTATACGGCATTGTGCCGTAAGATTCTTTGACATACTGCCCCACCGCAATGCCATTCGGCGTTATGCGGCCGTTCATATCCATGCCCTGCTTTAAGATAATACCATCGGAAGACACAACACCCAAAGATTGCCCGACACCGTCGACAACAACTCCCTGAGGCATCACCTGCCCGATATATTCGTTGTCTGAGGATAAAACCGTCCCGTAAGGCATCACCGTGCCGATTCGTTTTCCTTCCAAATTCACAACAGCGCTGGACACCGTCGTGCGTCCCACAATGCGTCCTTCTTTATCAATAACGACAGAAACCGGTTGTATTCCGCCGGAAATCATTTTAACCAAATCATACACGATTCCGTTTCCAAGCGCCGTTCCGACCACTTTTTCATTTTTTACAATCTGCGAGTTCGGATAAATATTTCCGAAAGAAGTTAAATCCAAAGCAATGGAAGCACCGTCTTCAACGGACGATCCTTTAATCAAGCCGTCGGAACCCACCACTTGCCGGTCATAGGTCAACAGGCCGTCCACCGCCTTTTTATAAGCGTTGAACGCTTTGCCGTCCGGCATAATAAACGCCGTCACAAAACCGCTCGGATCAATCATATAGCCGTTTTGCATCAATCGACCGACCATTTTGCCGTCATTATTCACAACCATATCTTGCCCGACAAGACGCCCGACAAACATTCCGGAATGATTACGGATACTACCGTCTTGCGCGACCATACCAATAATATCGCCCAAATTTCCGACGGCTTTCATTCCGTAAGGCGCATACGAACCGATAACAACGTTTTCATTATTCACAACCCTGTTATCATAAAGAACGCGTCCTACCTGTTCTGCATTTTCATTAACAACGGAACCGTCAAACCGCGTCTGACCGATTTTTTTACCTTGAGTATCCACAGCAACGCCGGCCGTCAGAGTTTTGCCCACCCATTGGCTTTCAGGGTTAATCATTTTGGAACCGGAGCCCAAAGAACCGAGATTTTCCCCTAAACGACCGATAACCGATCCGTTCGGAGACACACGTCCGACAAACTGCCCTTGAGCATCGACAACCGTTGCTCTCGGCACCAGCAAAGCCACATGCTTGCCGGCTTCGTCCACCGCGTATCCGCCGGGGAACACCGTTCCGATAACTTTACCGGAAGAATCCTTTAAATCCCCCGTAAACGAAAGGAAACCTTTGATTTTTTCATCTGTCCCGATAAAAGGCCCGACCCGCACCAAAGAACCGACATATTGCCCGACGGGACTTAAAATATCTCCGTTCGGCATAACGGCTCCGATTTCTTTGCCTTCCTTAGACTGAATTTTTCCTTGTATCGTCAAAGAACCCAGCACTTGACCCTGCGTGCCGACGGCAATTGAAAATTCTGGGAAAACGAACCCTACCGTTTCTCCTTCGGTATTCACAACCGTTCTGTTTAAAGTCACTTTTCCGATAACAGATTTATCCTGAGCCATAACAGACCCGTTTTGCGTCACAGTTCCGACAACAGAACCATTCCACCCCAAAACCGGCCCCGTCGGCATAACGCCGCCGACAATAATCCCTTCCGAATTGACAATAGTTCTGTCGGCTCTGACCGTTCCAAGCCGCTTTCCTTCCGAAGAAAACGCCTCTGCCTCCGACTCGATGGAACCGATAACATCGCCGTTCAGATTCAAAACCAAAGACCCTTTAGGAATCAAAGAACCGATAATTTCTTTCGACTGGATATTCACAGCCGTCAAATCCGGTAGAATGTTCGCCAAAGGCCGCCCGTTTTTATCAACGGCGACACCTCTGGAAGATGTAAATTCACCCAAATAAGAACCGTCTATCGAAACAACACTGCCGTCCGGCGGAATAAACCCGATGACAGAGCCTTTAGAATCGACCACCGATCCTTCGGACAAAACAGAACCGACCACATGCCCGTTTTCATCAATCACCTGCGTTCCGGAAACTTCCCACCCTTTGGATTTTCCTTGTTCGTCCAGAATTACTCCTTTTTGAGAAGAAGAATTTAAAAGATTCCCGTTTGTATCAATCATAGAACCGTCAGGATTGACACAACCGATGACATTGCCGGCTTTATCAACCACTTTTCCGTCCAAACGCACCGTGCCGATAATCCGTCCTTGCGGATCCAAGGCATTTCCACGAGGCAACGCCTTTCCGATAACCGTCCCTTTGCTGTTGATGATATTCTTATCAGCGTCGACACAACCGACCTTTTCACCGTTCAATCCGACAACTTCCCCGTTTTGACGAATCAACCCCAACATACGGCACCCTTCGGCAATAGCCGTCCATTGAGGCACGACAGCCCCGATGATTTTATCGTTCATATCCGTGACATACCCGGTATACGTCACCTCTCCGATGAAAGAATTGCTCTCATTCATCGTTTGACCGTTCGGTAAAACATAGCCGATTTTTTTGCAACGGTATCCGACCACCTGCCCTTGCGGCATAATGGCTCCTTGAATATTGTCAGACGAACCGACTTGTCCGTCCGGCATAACGCACCCGAGGATATTTCCGTCTTTATCCACCGCTTTACCTTCGGAATTGATAAAGCCCGTTACTTCATTTTTAGCATTCAAAATCAACCCTTGCCGAACAACACTGCCGACAGGAACGCCATTCATATTAAAGACATTGCCGTCAATGGACGCATATCCCGTCTGAGAGCCGGACGAATCCAAAATCCGTCCGTCTTGACCTACTCGACCGAAGAACTTACAACCGGCACCGACGGCCACCCCTTGCGGTGTGATGCCGCCGATAATTTGATTATTGTCATTTAAAACAATCCCTTCCGGCAAAATCCGCCCGATTCGCTGATAAGACCCGTTCACCACGGATCCGTCGCGCATGGTAATCCCAATCACGCGGGAAGACAAATTCAGCACTGTTCCCCACGGCAAAACCGACCCGATGATTTCTCCGTTCAAAGTCGACGCCAACCCGTTAGAAAGAGCCAAACCTATCACTTTACCGGTTGCATTTTGAACGGTGCCGTCTTCTTTTATTTGTCCGATAATTTTTCCGTCCGCGTTGACCACAGGCAATAACGGAACCGCGCCGCCTAAAACATTCAGCTTGGAATCCACAATCGTCCCGTCCGGCAAAGTTTTCCCGATAATGGCTTCTTTAAAATCAATGACCTCGCCCGTTGTTGTAATCCGGCCGATGACTTTATTTTGAATAGAAACAGGAATTCTGTCCGGTTGAGCCAACCCGATAACATTGCCGGACAAATCCACCACAACTTCCCCGGAACCGGCGTATCCTACAACGTTGCCGTTTTTGTCAACAGTCCCGATAAGCCGACCGTTTTTATCAAAAACTTTATTCCCGACAACTTTATAGCCGGTTAAATTACCGTTTTCGTCAACAACTTCACCGCCCTTGGACACAACCTTCATACCGGTCGCTTTCCCGTCCAAGCCGATAACATTGCCATTTTCATCAATTGTGCCGATTTGATTGCCGTTTTTATCAAAGACTTTGTTTCCGACAACTCGGTAATTATCCAAAGGATTCCCGTTTGCGTCCACAACCTGACGTTCTTGCACAACCCGTAATCCCAACGGCCGCCCGTCCAAACCCAAGACACTGCCGTCTTCGTCCACCGTTCCGATTAAACGCCCGTTTTTATCATAAACCTTGTTGCCGACAACCTTGTAATCCGTCGGATTACCGTTTTCATCGACGACAACTCCGTCCCGCACAACTTTTAATCCGGACAAAGCGCCGCCTTCAGAAATCAGGTTTCCATTTTCATCAATAGATCCGACAAGATTTCCCTGCGCATCATAAACTTTATCGCCGACAACGGTATAGCCTGTCGGATTGCCGTTTTCATCAACGACAATGCCTCCTTCGGACCGAACCTTCATACCGGTCGGTTTCCCGTCCAAACCGATGACATTTCCATTTTCATCAATTGTGCCGATTTGATTACCGTTTTTGTCATAAACCTTGTTGCCGACAACCTTGTAATCCAAAGGCCGACCGTTTTCATCAACCACAACGCCGGAAGGCAACACTTGACCGATAACTTTTCCGCTCTTGTCGTAAACTTTTCCCTCGGAAATACGCCAACCGTCAATCACCTTACCATCTGTTCCGATAAAAGAACCTTCTTCGGAAAAATAGCCGATGACTTTACCGTTTGAATCCACCACATTTCCGTTTTCATCAACGTAACCGATAACTTTTCCGTCCGGTCCGACAACGGGACGCCCCAAAGAATAATCTTTCTTCGCTTCTCCGGGTTGAGTTTCACAAATAACACAGTTTTGAGAATCAATGGAATTGCCGACAACCGTCACAACGGACACTCGTTCCTGTTGTCCCAAACGCGCATTACGTGTCAAATCTTTCCACGTAACGGACAAATTATTTTGAAGACGCCGAATCGACACGGGATTCCACAAAATCACAATAGAACACGAATCGCCGTTTTCCAAAGTAACATTCGATTCGCAACGAGATTTTACCTCAAATCCGTCCTGTTGTTGTTCCGTGAACGCCGCCGACACAAATTCCACCGGCCCGCCCGAAGCCGTCAAAGTCACCACAGCCTCTCCGGCGCTGCCGATAACAACCTGCGCCAAATCAACACTCTCCGGAGAAATTTTCAAACTCACGTCTTCCGTTGACGGAGCGGACAGATTCATCGAATCGTCCTTTTCCATTTGAGCGAACGGATCCACCGAAGAGGTCAAATCCGGCTCGACATCTTCCACTTTTTGCACCGTTTCCTGTCCCAACATGAACAAGCCGATGAAAAAAGCGATAACGGCGAAAAGCCCAATCAGAAACAATATCCGATTAGACTTTTTCAAATATCTCTCAGAAGAGCTTAATAATTTATCATCTTTCATTGTGTTTTTACAACCGAACAAATAATTCCGCGTTTAGATAATTGATTACATAAAGCGTCCGCTTCCTGTAACTTCTTCACAGGGCCTATTCTTAACCTGAAGAACTCCTCAGCGACGCCGTCCGCCGTCGTGTCAACGGAGAAGTAAGGTTCATACCCTTTAAAGATATCCTTATTTTTAGCACTGATTGTCTCCCACAATCTTTCCAAATTTACGATTTCCTTGTCCGTTCCCAACTCAATCGCAATATCGTCATAAGAAGCCGACACCGTTTCATACGGATTCGTCCCTTCCGCCGAAGACATAGACATCTGATTCATGACATTCATAATGCCCGCCGCCGCCGCCGGAGAATTCACAACGCCTTTCGGCAAAGGACGCAAATCAGACATAGTCCCGTCCTGACCGGCAATAGCGGAAGAAGAAGCCGCCTGAACGGTTTGTCCGTTACCGGAAATATTCGACGCGAACTTTTTAGAGCCACTGTAATCCACATACTGCCCCGCCGCAGGATCACGTCTCAATTTCAAACATATCAACCGTTTACCGTTGCGCAGAACCATATCGCCGATTCCTTCCACAACAATCAACCGCCCATGTTCCCCTTTTGTTCTGAAACCGACCGGAACTTCCGAATCCTGAACAATCAGATTGACAATCGGTCTTTGCGTCATTGTCAACGCCTTTGGTCCCAAATCAATATAGGTGAAAATATCATCACGCCACACTCTTTCCGGCGCAATTTCAATATCTTCCGGATTAGGAATAAAGACATCGATATCAAAACGGAAACTTTCCGGATCGACAGGAATGCTTTCCAACCAATTATCCGGTCCGGAGCTGGCCGTTTTCAACCCCAAAGAAGGAGATTGACGAGAACCGTTCCACCCCGTCGCCCCTTTTGCAGAAGCCGTGCCGGAAGAAGCCGCCGTCGTGGAAACGCCGCCACGCATTTCGCCCATTGTTCCGCCGTCGGCAACAGGCGTATATTTCGGTCCCACCAAAACATCAACAACAGAATGCGTGATTCTGTCCGTATTATACGTTTCACTTCTTAAATAGAAAACATAACGATTGCCGGATCGGCCGAAAATAATCAAATTGCTATCCACGCCGATATACGTCGGATCCGCATAAATCAACAAAGAATTCGGCGCCGCGATTTCTCCGCCGAACGATTCCGGCGAACCGATATGCACCTTTTCAATCAATTCCCAAGAAGGCAGATTGATAAGAGTCATCATTCCTTCTCTTAACCGTATCGGCAAAACAACGTCAGGCGTCCACATATAACGGGAATAACCGGGTTTTGTCTGACCTTCCCCCAGATGCTGCATCGGGTCGTTCCACGCCTTTTGCTGCATTCCCAAAGAGTGAATGTAATTTAAATTCATTGTGTCAAATTCGCCGGAAGTTTGAGCCACCGCGTCGTTCAATTGATTGACATCAATATTGCTCGGCTGTTGCGCCGCGCCTTGAAATGACACAAAAGAAGCCGCTAAAAGGGCCCCCAGCATAATATGAGTCCGTTTAAGATTTAATTTTGTCATGAATTCACTCTCTCTTACAATATGACTTTTTTCATAACATAATACAAAAAGTCTACAAAAAACAATACTTTTTTTAATCTTTATCCTTTTCCGGCGACTTTTTCACCGACAAAACTTCGGATAAAGCAGATTTTTTATGAAGCCGACCCCGCACCCGACGACGCATTACTCTTTCGACTGATACCGTATTGCATAACCGTGAATCCTAAAGGATTCTTTAACCGATACGCATATTTAATATTAGGATTAGGGTAATAAGCGACTCTCAAATAAACAATAAATCTTTCTCTGGTAGGCCGATTAGACGAAGGAAGCATATTTATCATATCCACTTCCGCCTGCCAAATATCGCCGCCGCCACGCGCCCTTGACGACGATTTAATCACCGACAAAATGTCAATGGAACGAGTCCAACCTTCTTTATCCATACGTTCAAAATCCGCCACCGTTGTTTGAACAAAATCGTTAAAAACAACATCGGACGACATCCATTTCACCGGACCTTCCGTATTCCAACGGTTCAACATTTCATCTTTATTCGACGTCACCTGCAACCGCGCCACCAAATATTGCCTGATATAAGATTCCGTCACCAGATTCATCGTTTCTTCGGAAGCGTTCAACGGTTGCACGCTGACAATTTGTTCCTCTTTATTTTGGAAAGTTAAATAAAAGAATTGAGCTCGCGTCAACGGCAATACTTGAAACAACCCCAACAGCAAAACAATATTGGCGCACAAGGTAATGGCGACCACAATAGCGAACGCTCTGGCCGTCCAAAGATAACGCCTTTCTCTGAGGCTTTCCTCGGAAATTTCCTTTTCTATATTAAATCTTTCCTCATCAAGCTTTTCGGAAGCAATTTTTCGACCGGAAAATTTTCCGCGAGGTCTGACCGGTGACGCCATTCTTTATTTTCCTTATCAACTATGACAAAAACCAATCCGGCAAAGACGGTTCCAAATCCAATTGCATACAAGCGCACGGAGATCTTTTCAACTCGGAATGATCAATTCCGATTCCGACCGGTTCTTTTTCATACAAAGACCCGCAAGAAACAGCGCAAAGCCCCAACGCAATACACGTCAAAATCAGCAATCCTGTTTTTTTCATTTTGGTTTCCTTTCTTTATAATCTGTCGAATACTATACCAGACTTATTTTCTAAAAACAACCCTATTATAAACCGCCGGTACGCCGTGTTGTGACCTGATATTCCGTCACCGTCATGCCGACGGGGTTGCTGACATACCGTCCCCAACGAACATTTTCAGGCAAGTTCAACACCGTCAAAGACGCGATAACCGGCGTTATTTCCGGCACGGTAGATCCGGCGGAAAACCGCCTTAAATTAAATTCTACCTGCCAATTTGATCCCAAACGTTTTACTTTTTGAATATCCACATCGACAACCGCCGCATTTTGAGCAGCAATGGACTGGACATTGACAAAATACCTTCTGTTGAAATCATAATAAACCTTCGGAGAAGAAAAAACCCACAAATCACCACCGGGTTTCCAACGGCGCGTCAATTCTTCCAAATCCGGAAAAGAAGTGTGATACGTCGTTACAAAAAAACGCACCAACCCTTCATTGATTTGTTCCAAAGAATGAAGCTGTCCTTTCACCGGTTCAAAATTGATGTAATCTTTTGAAGACGTCACCAAAGAAAAAGGTTGACCGACGACCTCCACAAAAGGCACCATTTGCAAAAGAAACAAAGATTGAAGAAAATAAAAGAACAAAAGCACAAAAGCGACAACCATACTTACACCGGAAAGAATTTCGGCGCTTTTGATTCTTTTTTTCATGACTTCCGTTTGAAGTCCAAGCTGTGTCCGTTGCTGCATTTAAATCATCTCAACACTGGAATAAATGTCTTTTTTTACTCATACAGCAAAAAAACATTTTACGCAAGTGTTGAGATGAATCTTTCTGATAAAATATTTTTCTTCCGGCACCTGTTTATTCTACACAGTAAGTGACAGACTCGCCGTCTTCAAGTTTTCTTTCGGGCCAGAAAGCATTTTTATTGAAATTTCTGCTTTTTAAGCGTCCCGCCGAAATACAATCCGCCGACAGATATTCTTCCATTTTTTCTTTTAATTTATCCGTCTTATTGTCATCTATCGTTTTCATCAACCGATTAGACGCCCGCATTTGTTTTAAATCCCTCAAGAAATTTTCCTTTGGCTTTAACGTCAAAACCATATCGCCGTCCTCGTCGGCCTGCAACTGATAAAGAACTTGATTCAGATTATACCCTTTTTGGATTGTTTCATCGGTTAATTCGGAAAGTTTATCCATCGCCTTGGTTAAAAATTCTTTTTTCTTTTCTTTTATTTGAGAACGAATTTCCTCTTCTTTTTCGGTAAAGAGCGTATCTTCCGCAATTTGAATCCCGTAAGAGCCCGCCTTTTCCAAAAAAGCGTTTTTCAAATCCATATAGCTTTGCTTCTGGCTTTGTCTTAAATCATAAGAATTGCATTCTTCCTCTTTCAAGCTGAGATAAGTGGAAATACGGTTATACGGTTCTATCCCGTTAGCGTATTTTGAACTGACGGACATACCGACTTCTTGATAAAATTCACTGCGAGGCGGCAGTTTATTCGCCGCGTATGCCGCTTTTTCAAGAGAGCTTATTTCTTTTCCGTTATTCAACAATTTCCACGGTGCCGGATATTCGGAAGCACCGAAACTTTCCCATTCGCTTTTATTGGCATATTTTAAAGGATATGTCCCGTTATCCGCGACTCCTTCCGGCATTTGAATATAGAAAATTTCGTTAAAATTCGGCAAAGGCAAATAATACGCCGCGGATTCCGTGCTGTTCGTTCCGGAAAACGCCACACCGGTCGTGGAGGCTTTCGGACTTTGCGGCGCCGTTCTTAATTCAGGATCCGCCGGTGGCGCTTTCCGCGTCAAGCCGGATAAAGTCGTCATATACCCCAAATAATTTTTTTGTATTTTTCCGCTTTCATGCGCCATATTGGAATGTCTTTCCCGAAACAGTTGATTTTCCAGCTTTTGCATTTGAGATTGAATCGCCTCATACACGCTGAGCCCCCCCTCTTCAGGAACGTCTGTTGACAATCCGGTTAAATAATATGTCCGCAATTTTTCCATCTTTGGTTCCCAAACCAGCTGATCATACAGGAATTTTTGGTCGTTCCAAAGAGTATATTCGCTTGTTTCTCTGAATTTGCCGTAAGATTCCGGATACGCATACAAATTAACCAACAACTTACGACCGATTTCCCAACGCAGGGTCGAATCATTGTTGCCGTCCGAATTCAAATCGTCCATACTGTCAGAAACTTTGTAATTGCTTTCATTTGTATCGGTGCTTTTCACTTGGTTTGCCACGCCGGCCGTTGAAAATTCATAAGAATCGGCCACCACCTCATCGGCTTGCGTTGTCGCACCGGAGTTGGAAAGCTCATAGCCCGTTTCTCTGTCCAAAGCCCACGCCTGTCCGGCAAGCTTATTCCACACTTTTTCCGGATCCTTAAAATCACTCCGCAGCAAATCGACATTGCATTGAATATCGTCCGACAAGCGACGTTTATCCAACTCATGCATCAACAAAGCATCTTTGAACTTCAGCTCTTGTTCCTTTATCTCCGGTATTTGAGAAAATAAATTATGAATTTCCACAACATCGGACAAAGCCTGAACCGCCACAGACCTTTTTTGAGCCTGAGACGTGTCGACCGCCTCATATCCCCTGTTTTTCGGAGAAGTTCTTTTTACAGCCGCCTGCGCCGGAAAAGCGCACGACAAGCCCAAAACAACCATCAAAGTGGAAAGTATGCCGTAAGATACATGTCTCATTGATTTTCTCCTTATTTATCCGCCGCGTTCAAAAGAGACGATGGAAAAGTTTGTGTGTTTTTCAACCCCTTCACGGCGCCCAATTGCAATTTCAAAGAAACTAAAACCTGATGATAAGCCAGCATTTTGCTGTATAATTCATACGCCTGATACTGATATCTCAGTTCTTGATCCTTATTTTCCGGATTTGCCGCCTTTTGCGCCAAACTATCCATTTCTTGTTTCAAAACAATAATCTGTTTTTTAATATAAAGAACCTTGGCTAAAATTTCGATAACATTTTCTTGAATGAAAATTTCTTTTTTCTGATTAAAATTGCTGATAACCTTCGGATCCGTGCTGGGTTGCACAAGAATATTTGCTTCCGTCACCTCAGAAATTTTTCCCATGTCGGACAAATCCGTTCCGGATAAAATCGACACGTGAGTTGAGGCCAGACTTTCTACATTCATCTGAGGCGCCTCAATCCCGTATTCACTCAGATTATCGCTTCCGTAAGCATCTTTAATCTTTTCTGCGGTTTTTTCCTGTTTTGCCGCCGCGACCGTATCAGAACCTGCGCCCGCTACTTCCACCGTTTCCGCGGCGTTAGCCGGACCGTCAATTGTCGGAACAATCACAAACAAGGCCTTTAACAGCCTCATCAACCACCTTAAATTCCACGTTCTTTTTTGTGTTTGCAGATAGGTATCTTCCAATTTGTCAACATCGTCATAAAGCGTTGCAGACTTTCTTTCAATCAAATCTTCAAAGGTATCGTCCGCCTTTACTTCCATCGTGCTGCCGCTTAATTGCGTGGATTGATTTAAATAACGGTCTCTGTCCTGTATCAAAGCTTCCGTTGAAGAATACTTGCTTTGCAAAGCGCCTTGAGAAAAAGACGACGCGTTATATGTCTGACTTTGAGAACCCGATGAGGAACCTTGTCCCGCGGCATTGCCGGAAGAACTACCGCTTCCGCTACCGGAGCCATTACCGCTGCCACTACCGGATCCGGAGCCATTTAAGGAAGAACTTCCGCTTCCGTTTCCAGACGCATTGCCGGAAGAACTTCCGCTTCCGCTACCGGAGCCATTACCGCTGCCGGAACCGGAGCCACTGCCGCTTCCGCTGTCGGCGCCGTTTTGAGAAGAATTTCCTCGGCCGGATCCGTTTTGAGAAGAATTTCCGGTGTTATTTCCGCTTTTTGAACCGTTTTGATTTTTGTCCAAGGAGTAATCCGCGTCGTATTTTCCCGTTCCGGTTACAATACCGGCCAAAAAAGCGTCATAGTCTGAAGAGGTCGTCTGCGCCATAACGGAAGACACGGCAAAGAACGATATATTTGCTAAAAGAAAATATGTTTTTAATTTTGTTTTCATTTTTTTCATCCTCGTCCAATCTTCTTATACTGTCTTATTTTTCCTCTGACAGGTTTCCAGCGGCCTTGTTTTCAAGACTGC
>CAVDQP010000010.1:0-17500 GCA_963611245.1 Holdemanella biformis | reverse complement strand
ACAGAGAGCTGCAAAGTTGCGCCTGTCCCGGCGAAGAAAAAGAATGCCTTTTCTGCAAAAGGAAAACGGCGACGAATGTGCAACATTACACGGCGCTTATTCGAACAAACGACTTAAACAAAAACCTTTCTTCCAAAAAGCTGGTGTTGGATAATCAAAATCCGTTGCGTTTGAATATTTACGAATTTATCGTTTTTCCGAAAACAAAGGCCGCTTCCGCCTTTTAACCTTACTTTTTTTCAGGAGAAAAGCACTTTTTTAATAAGAACAAAAGCAACAATAATAAGAATAATCGTTCCGATTTTTCCGCTGAACATTTTCAAACTCCCTCATGACAACTTTGTAAGAAAGAATTTTACCATACTTAAATCAAAAAGGCAAATAAAAGACAAAACAAAGCAAAAAAAAGCAAAGATAGAGAAAAAAGCAAATGAAACAAAAAACAGACCTGTTAAATAAATTTTGGCTTAAAGGAAAAGAATTTTTAGGCTGTAATTATCCTATCATCGGCGGAGCGATGTCTTGGATATGTGAAAAAAATCTGGTGTCGGCCGTTCGCAAAGCCGGCGGTTTCGGCGTATTGGCCAGCGCTTGTTTGTCGTTGGACGAACTGCGTGAACAAATCCGCTTTTTAAAAAAAGAAAACGACACACCTTTCGGTGTCAATGTTGTTCTGCGGCACGCTCTTATGGAAGAACAGATTCAAATCTGTTTGCAGGAAAAAGTAACTCATATTGTTTTGGCCGCCGGCGTTGCCTCTTCCGATTTAATTGGCCGATTAAAAGAAAACGGCGTCAAAACAATGGCCATTGTGTCCAATCTGATTTTGGCGCAAAAGCTGATTCGTTCCGGTATTGACGCGCTGGTTGTTGAAGGCTGCGAATCCGGCGGGCATTTAGGCGCGCTCACGTCCACCGTTTTGGCACAGGAAGTTTTATCCGCCGTGAAAGATAAAGTGCCGGTATTTATGGCCGGCGGTATCGGAACGGGGCAAATGCTTGCGTCGTTTTTAATGTTGGGAGCCGTCGGCGGGCAAATCGGCACTTGTCTTTTGGCGGCGAAAGAATGCCGTATCCATGAAAACTTCAAAAAAGCCGTTTTAAAAGCCTCTTCACGGCAAGCCATCGCCACTGTTCAATTAGACGAACGTTTTCCCGTCATTCCGGTGCGTTCTTTGGACAATCACGCTCATGCGGAATTTAAACAGTTTCAATATCAAGTCATTGAAGATTTCAAAAACGGGAAAATCACTTTGGCGGAAGGACAGGCCAAAATTGAAAATTTTTGGGCCGGTTCTTTGCGCAAAGCGGTTTTGGACGGCGACACACAGGAAGGTTCTTTAATGAGCGGACAAATTGTAGGTCTGGTGAATGAGGAACGCTCGACAGAAGAAATTATCTCTTCTCTTGTCGAACAAGCGGAAGATTTTTTGCAAAAAACCTTGACGACCTTATCAGGAAAAACGGAAAAAACAAAAACAGATACGAAAACACAAGCGGAAGCTTAAACAAAACGAAAAGTAAAAGGCAAACGAAAGGGAATAAACGAAGATTATGAGGGAGAGCGGTTCTTTTCTTAACGACATTTCCCGAAACCTTATGAAAAGGCTGCGGCTGTTAATGTCCGAAAAAATGCCGCCTCTGGAACGATTACACCAACTGGTGGAAATTGTCGCTCAAGAACTTCGCGTTGACGTCTGTTCTTGTTATCTTTTACAGGCGAACGAAACTTTGGAACTTTTTGCCAGCTATGGATTGAAAAAAGAAGCGGTTCGCAAAACCAAACTGAATTTGGAAGAAGGAATTATCGGCGAAATCGCTTTCCAAAAAAAGCCGATAGCCGTCTGCGATGTGTGGGAAGATCCTTTCTTTTCCTATCGTCCGGAAACGGGAGAAGACAATTTCAAATCCTTAATGGGCGTGCCTTTATTGAAAGAAACTCGGCTGTTGGGCGTATTGGCCGTTCAAACGAAAACGAACTATATTTATTCGGACGAAGAAATCGAACTGTTGGAAAACACGGCGATGATTTTTTCCGAATTTATCGCCGGCAATGAAGAAACCTTTTTTACCTTAAAGGCGCAAGGACCGGCGGACGATAGAATAGAGGCACGACGATTAAACGCCGGATTAGCTATCGGACAGGTGTTTATTCATCGGCAAACGCAAACAAACGGCACTTTATTTTCCTCCGACCCTTTAAAGGAAATCCAAAATTTTCATCAGGCGTTGCATTCCTTGCAAGAAGATTTTGAAAAGCTGACTCAAGCGGTCGACATCACATCGGAACAAAAAAACATTCTGCAAACGTATCAAATGTTTTTGAATGACAAAGGGTGGATACAAAAAATCATAGAAGCCATTCGTTCCGGATTGACGGCAAGCGCTTCCGTGCAAAGGGCGGGAGACGAATTTTGCGAACGTATGCGGCGACTGAACGATGATTATTTGAAAGAAAGAAGCTATGACTTTCAAGATTTAACGCATCAGTTGTTGGGACGTTTAAGCGGAGAAGATTGGGACAAAAAAAACAAATCTCTGCCGGACAAAACCATTTTGGCGGCGGATTCTTTAGGACCGGCGGAATTGCTCAGTTACGACAAACGAAAAATCAAAGCGCTGGTTTTAGAAAACGGGTCTCCGACCATGCATGTGGCGATTGTGGCTCGTTCTTATAACCTGCCGATTTTGGCGGAAATTGAAAATGTGACCTCTCGGTTGACGGCCGGCGAAACCGTTATTGTCGACGCCGACAACGAACTTTTGTATCTGCACCCGACTGCCGATAAAATCAAAGAATTTCAAACAACTTTGGACAAACGGGAAAAATTGTTGAAAGCTTATGCCAAATTGAAAGGCAAACCTTGCATATCCAAAGACGGTGTTCAAGTGCAACTGAATATGAACGCCGGACTGGCGTCGGATATTTTCGCTTTGGCCGACGGTATGGCGGAAGAAGTGGGACTTTACAGAACGGAACTGCCTTTTATGTCCACCGAACAGTTGCCGAATGTTGCAAGCCAGATTGACATTTACAAACGGGCTTTAAAAAATGCCGAAGGGAAAATCATCACTTTCAGAACGTTGGACATCGGTTCGGACAAAGTTTTGCCGTATGTTTCTCATCGGGAAGAAGCCAATCCGTCCATGGGGTGGCGTTCTATCCGGTTGACTTTGGACAGACGGGCAATTTTGCGACAACAGTTGCGTGCTTTTATCAGAGCGGTCGACGGCGGTGTCTTAAAAGTGATGTTTCCGATGATTTCCACGGTGGAGGAATTTAAACAAGCCAAACAAACTCTGGAAATAGAATTGCAGAGAGAAAAAGAAAAAGGCGGACGTCTGCCGTCCGATATACAGGTCGGCACAATGGTAGAGGTGCCTTCTTTATTATTCCAGTTGGACGCTTTACTGCCTTTGGTGGATTTCATTTCGGTCGGCAGCAACGATTTGTCTCAATTTCTTTTTGCCATCGATCGCAGCGATCCCATGATTTGGGAAAGGTATGATGTGTTGTCGCCGGCGATGTTGAAAACTTTGAAATTCATATCGGACAAAGCGGACAAATATCATGTTCCTTGTTGTTTATGCGGAGAAATGGCCGCGCGTCCGTTGGAAGCTATGGCGCTGATTGCGTTGGGTTATCGCAAACTTTCCATGAACATTTCCGCTTTGGGCGCCGTCAAAGCGATGCTTCTCAGTTTGAATGTGAAAGAAACCGCCGAATATCTGGACAGTCAACTGAATCAATCCGTTTCTTCTTTAAGGGAACGATTGCGCTTTTTTGCGTTGGATCATAATATTGTCATTTCATAAAGGAAAATAAAAGCTAATGCCTCTCTTAAAAAAAGCAAAAAATCAAAATAAAAATCAGGCATAAAAGAAAAACAACAAAAAAACAGAAAGGAAAAACAATGAAAGCAAAAGCAATTATCCTCGCCGCCGGTCAAGGCACCCGTATGAAATCTCCTTTGCCGAAGGTATTGCACCCTTTAGCCGGACAGTCGATGATTCGGCATCTGCTGACAACTTTAAACACCGCCGGAATGCAGGATATGTGCGTCGTTATCGGTCCTGATATGGATAATTTGAAAAAAGAAGTTTCTCCTTTAAAAACCGTGGAACAAACGGAAAGAAGAGGAACGGGACACGCCGTTAAAATGGCGCAAGATGTTTTTCCTTCTTATGACGAAGGGTGTTTCTTTGTTCTTTTCGGCGACACGCCGTTGGTCAAAAAGGAAACTCTTGAAAAAATGTATCAACAGTTTGACGCGGGAGCGGACATTATTGTGATGGGATTCACGCCTGCCGACGCCGCGCGTTACGGACGCCTTGTGGTAAAAAACGGGGTCCTTCAAGCCATCGTGGAATATAAAGACGCCTCCGATGAAGAAAGAGCCATTCGCTTATGCAACGCCGGATTGATGTGCATCAGCGGGAAACACCTTTGGAATTTGATTGCGCAGTTAAAAGACAATAACGCCGCGCATGAATACTATTTGACGGATATTGTCAAAATCGGTCGTGAAAAAGGGCTGAAAGCCGTTGTCGTCGAAGGAGACGCGGAAGAAGTGCTCGGCGTCAATTCTCGTTTCGATTTGTCGGTTGCGGAAAAAGTCGTGCAAAAAAATCTTGCTCGACAAGCAATGGACGACGGCGTAACTCTTTTGAATCCGGAAAGCATTCATTTCAACTATGACACGCGTATCGGCGCGGACGCTTTGATAGAGCCGAATGTTTATTTCGGGCAAAATGTCGTTGTCGGCGAAAAAGCCGTTATTCATTCTTTTTCCTATCTTGAAAACTGTTTTGTTCCGGCGCAAAGTGAAATCGGGCCGATGGTTGTGTTAAAAGACAAAAAAGAATGATAAAAACGTTCAAATGCGACAAGCCGCCCGAATCGGAAAAACAAACTAAAAAACAACAAGGAATTTATTTTTTAAAGAGGAAACCATGAAAAAATATAAACCATCTCTTTTTCTTTTGATTGTTCTTTGTTTCTTTGCTCTTCTGGCGGCTTTTTTGCTGTATGTTTTCATCAACCGAGAAAGAACTTTTTCTTGCACATACGAAACGACCGATTGTCTGACGCAAGCGGCTCAACTCCCCTTTTTGCAAAAAATAGGACAAGGGTTTATCTGTCTTTTTACAAACTTTGCCTGTCTTTTGAAGGAGTTTTTTTAATGACCGATTCGTTTCAAAAAAAGAAAAAAGAAGTTGCTCTTTTAATAGATATGGGAGGAACGAATATCCGTTTCGGCTTAACCGAAAACGGCCGAACTTTTGAACAGACAGCCATTTTAAAAAACGCCGATTTTAAAAGCTTTGACAACGCCCTTGCCTTTTATCTGTCACAGATAACGGAAAAACCGAATCGCCTTTTTATGGCGGCGGCGGGGGCTTTGTATCAAGAGACTGTCTTTTTAAGCAACAATCCGTGGGTTATTTCCAAAAAAGACATTCAACAGAATTTTAATTTTACAAAAGTCACGCTTATCAACGATTTTGTCGCGCAAGCGCTGGCCGTGCCGCTTATTTCGAAAGAAAAGAAAATTCAAATTTCCGACAGAGGCAACGCCGAAAAAAACGCGGCAATTTTGGTCATAGGCCCCGGGACAGGATTGGGCGTTTCCGCTCTTGTGCCGAATGAAAAAACGAACGGCGGATTTTTTCCCGTTCCTTCGGAAGGAGGGCACATTTCCGCCGCGCCGCAAAATGAAAAAGAATCGCGCTTGATTGAAGAACTGCGGAAAAGTCACCCACATATTTCGGTGGAAAGAATCGTGTCCGGTAACGGATTAAAACTGTTGTATCGTTATTATCTCGGGGAAAATCATTCTTTGAAATCAGAGGAAATTTCCGCTTTGGCTCGTGCGGGAGACGCAACCGCCACGCAAGCTTTATTGACAATGATGAACTTTTTAGGCGCAGCCGCCGGCGATTTAGCCTTGACATTCAACGCTTTCGGCGGGGTTTATCTGGCCGGAGGATTGCTTCAAAATGAAGGAATGCTTGACTTTTTAATCAAATCCGATTTTCGAAAACGATTTGAAGAAAAAGGCAGAATGTCTCTTTATTTGGAAAAAATCCCGACTTATCTGATAAAAGATCCTCTGTCCGCTTTTGCGGGGCTTGGAACTTTGATATAAAGGCAAAATTTTGATTGTTTTCAAGCCGGCATAAAAGCCTTTTTTTCCGCCGTTTTTTAAAGAAAAAACGCAGCAAATAAAAAAAAATTCAATTTTTATAAAAAAATGCTTGCATTCTGTTTTTATTCTTGATACAAAGATGAACACACCGTATGGGGGTGTAGCTCAGTTTGGTTAGAGCGACGGCCTGTCACGCCGTAGGTCGCGGGTTCGAGCCCCGTCACTCCCGCCATTAAAACCGTAGGAAACTACGGTTTTTATTTTTTATGCAAATTCTACATTTTTTAAAAAGATATATCTTTTTCCGCTGCGTTCTTAAAAAAAATAAATTTCCGCTGCGTTCTTAAATAAAATAAGAGACAACAAAAGCGTGGTTTATGCAGATCTGATTTATGCCCCTTTTTTGTGATGCGTGCCTGTGTGAAATTGAAAACAGATTCTTTGCGCCGTTCAGAAAGCGTATTTCACTCCGGAAGTCATGTTTCTTCCGGCCTCGGAAAGGTACTTATACGCCTCGTTCAACACCCTGAAATCCGTGTCCGGCAAATCCGCTAATGAGGAATTTGCTCTCTTTACCTTCTTGATGGCCGATGATACCATTTTATTTTTGTTGACAAGCTCCCTTCTTTTTGATATGTATGTAATCGGTAAGGTTGATTGGGATGGGTCGTTCACAGTTTGACCAATCGCCTTGGGATAGGTAGATGGCTGCCACGTCCCCTTTTTTATGGAATTTTTGATGTAATTTTTTTTATCAAAACATTTTTTTGACAAACTCCCTTATTTTTGATATATATTTAACAGGACCATTGGAAGAGGGATCTATCCTCAAATGCTTCCCGTGGAACGGCGTGGTAGATAGATTGCCATGAGCTGCCTTTTCGTTTAAAAAATTCTTTGCAGCATTTCTTACGTTCGGCGTTGGAAATTTATTATATATTTCATTCTCTCTTCTTTGCATAACCAAATCATAAAAAGGTTTTCTTTGGTTTGTATATTTTTTCATGTAGTAGGTTGTCGGCACTCCCTCCGGCAGGCTCATCGCTTGTTTTTGAAGCTCTCTGATTTTGTTCGCCTGCTCTACCGTCAGAGTGATTTTTTTGCCGGGATTCAGCTTATTATAGGAGTCCACCATCTTTTGCGCGTTTTTGATGGCTCCTTCCGGCGTATTTTTGCTCCACAGGCTCAACGCCTGCACATCCGGCCGTCCGCCGTTAAAGTCTTTGAAAAAATCATAGCTCCAACCGTCTGGCTTAAATTGATCGTCCCATGTCAAACGGTCTGTCACCTTAAACCCGTGCCGGGCATAAATTTTCGGTAAATAAATATCGTATGCGTCCAGTTTGTTCCCGCCCGCGGAAATCGCCACTTCCATTAAAGCATCTGCACTTCCTTTCGGTGCCGTATTATTTTTGAAAACGGACACGATTGTTCCGTCCGGCTTCACTGCCACGCCGCTTAATCTGTCTTTGGCTAAGAACAGACGCATATTCTGATATTCGTCAACGGGATAAACATCCACAGATACCCCCTTTGTTCCCATTGACTTTTTTGCTTCGCTGATAGAATTGCGAAACCGCCGGGCAGCTTCCTGCGTCGGCGGTAATTCTATAAATTCAGGTGCGGGAAGCCCCTCTTTTGTATATTCATTTCTTAAAACTTCAGAAGGCCTCCAAACACCATCTACGCCTCCTCGTATGTAAGTCCCTCGTACTTCATTGCCCAACCCACTGTCCCCGGCAAGGGTTCCTCTTCTTCCAATGGGTGTTCCTTTCTCCACTGGTCTATTAAATTCCATCTCAACTGATTTAACTGAAGAGCCATCTGCACCGCTTCGGGTGATTTGTAATCCATTTCCTCCGGAATAAAGCCGATTTCCTGCAATTTCTTGGCTAAACGCTGCATGGGCATTTTGCCCTCCTGCCAAAGAATTTCGTATCTGTTCTGTGCCATTTAATCCTCCTGTGATTGTCTGATAATTTAATATATCACTTTGTGCCGGATTCGGCAAGAGGCTTATTCCACCAATCCCGTCCTGTCCTTTTAATACCGTGTCCAGTGCCGTCGTGTTTTTCAACCCCTGCCGGTATATCGTCTCGGGTGACGGTACGTCCGCTTCTTTTACCGCCTGCTTTGCTCCCTGTAAGCCTGCTTTGGCCATATTCCTCCCCGCGGCAATCAATCCGCCGGTCAGGCCTCCTGCCAAGCTTAAACCCGTGTTCCCGCCGTAATAAAGCGCTTTATCCCACCCGCTCGCCTCTTTTCCCGGATATTGCAGATTCACCACGGCCGGCAAAACATTTGCCCCGACGGACGAACCCAATTCCACCTCCGCCGCGCCCGGTGAAGATAACCAGTTAATCGCCTTCGCCGGCCATCTGTAAAGCTTGCTTGAAGAAAGAATAACCAACGAATATGTTGAACTTATCTCAAATATTTCGGGAAAAATTGGGGGAATAAATTACCTTCAGAATACCCCATAATCATTTTATCCGTGCAAATTAAATTACTTGTTAAACGACACCAAACAATAAAAAATCCCGCGAAAGCGGGACTTTTAAATGGTGGCCAGGGACGGAATCGAACCGCCGACACGGGGATTTTCAGTCCCCTGCTCTACCGACTGAGCTACCTGGCCAAAACCTCATAGAAAAAGCTTATACCTGATTTCAAAAAGCTTGTCCAGACTTTTTTTCATTTTTTTTGTTTTTTTTCTCAATTTACAGTTCTTCTGTGTTTTCTTCGGAAGGCAAACCCTCCTCGTCCTGTTCATTTTTTTCACAAGAAAAGGCGTAAACGCCACTGAACCAGCGATTTAAATCAATATCCGCGCATCTTTTAGAACAAAACGGAAAATATTCTTTAACCGCTTCTTTTTCGCAGATAGGGCATAAAACGATTCTTTTTTCTTTATTTTGAGACGATGAATTTGCTGTTTTTTCTTCCATTTTACCTCTCCACAAGTTCAAAAGGGGGAAATTTTTCTTCCTTTCGCACCGACAAAGCAATCGGTTCGGCAAAAGAGGCCGCCACCTTTTGATAATATTGCAAAAACATTGAATTTAACAAAGCAAAAACCGTTTCGGACACTTCAATTCTTTTTAAGCGTCCGCCTCGTTTTTGCAGACGGTTCATAGACCTGAAAAGCGACAAAATATCCCATTGCGCGCCGGAAAGCATGGAAGACACAGGCGCCGCCTGTCTTTTTCTGACAAATTCCACCAGACCTAAAGGAGAAAGATTTATCGGTCCTGTTTCAATGCCTTCTTTTAAAAGAGCTGTTTTAAGTTGGTTTAAGAGAGGTTTCATAAACACTTCTTTTTTACTGCCGATAAAGTCCACAATAAAATTTCCGGCATCATTAGCCAAGCGAATCTGTCGCGCGATAACCGGAACGGCGGCCACATTCAAATTTTCTATTCTATCCAAACTTTGTCCCGAATCGACATCTATGCCGACACAAGCGTGCATTCTGTCAAAATGAACTCTTGCACCGCAAGAAAAAGAAACACACGGTGACAACGCTTGTTCTAACGCCTCGTCAAAAACATCTTCAGGAAAAGAATCGGGAATCAAAATATCCGGCTGTTTTTTTTCCGCCAGTTCTTTTAAAATTCTGTTTTCCAAAACGGCGGCCGACAACAATTCCGGCGTTTTTATTTTTTCCGGACACTTTTTTTCCAACAATTTTAAATTCGCCAGTTTATCCGCCCGCGGTTCTTTAATGACTTCCACAACGACAAAAGCCCCTATCGTCAAGTTTTCCTTTGTGGACAGATATCCGCTTTTTCCAGAACCCAAATCCACAAAAAAAGCATTCAGCTTGGCAATTTTTTCCGTCACGCGACCGGCGTAAATTTCGCCCAAATTCGGACGAAAAGGAAATTGAAAAAATAAAGCCTGCGCCCTGTTTTCCGAATCCGTCAGCAGCGCTCTTTTTTCAAAAAAAGATTCGGAAACATACAGAGGCATTTTTTATCCTTTCATTTTCAATTTATTCAAACTTTCAACGGGAAAAAGCTTTTTTTAAAGCTTTTTTCTTTTACCTGTTTGAAGTATCTATTTTCAGGCGTGAGGCGCCGTTCCTATGACGCCTTTCAGCAAAGACACCGTTTCCGACAAGCACAACCCGACCACGTTGGAATAAGAACCGATAATGGATTTGACAAAAACGGCGGCCAACCCTTGAATAGCGTAAGCTCCCGCTTTGTCTTCCCATTCGCCGGAATCCAGATAATCCTGTATTTCAGATGGATCTAAACGTTTAAAAAGGACTTTTGTTTGAACAAACCGAGAACAAAATCGCCCGTCCGGCATCGCCAACACAATGCACGACATCACCGAGTGACGCCGTCCGGAAAGCAAGCGCAAATAGGCTTCCGCCTCTGCTTTATTTTTGGGTTTTCCTAAAATCCGGCGCCCGACGGCCACAACGGTATCCGCCGTCAACAAAGGCACCCCTTTTGCCAAAGGCGTCAAAGATTTAGCCTTTTCCGTCGCCATACGAATCACATAAGGTTTAGGCAATTCCCCTTTCAAAGGCATCTCATCAATATCCGCCGAAAGCGTTTTGCAAGGACGAAGTCCTACTTGTTTCAAAAGGTCCCTTCTTCGAGGAGAAGCCGAACCTAAAATAAAATCTGTTTTTAAAAGAAAGGACATCTTTTTACTTTCTTGTTTCTTTATTTTTTTGTTTTCTTATCCGCGCTTTTTTGTTTCAGCCGTTTTATTATCCTCCGTTAAAAGAGGAAAAGAACCGATAACAAAAAAAGGAATAAGAAGCTTTAGAATATCTTTTAATCTGCTACAACCCTATCTATTAAAGAATAAGATTGAAGAATATAAGCTATTTTTTTTTCATTATTCCGCGTCGACGGGAAAACTGCCATCGTCGGATTTTGTCTTTTCCAAACGTTCGTGACGTTCCTGCGCTTCAATGGAAAACGTCGCGATAGGTCTGGCCTCCAACCGACGCAAACCGATAGGTTCGCCCGTTTCTTCGCAATACCCGTAAGACCCGTCCTCAATCCGCGCCAAAGCCTCGTTGATTTTATGAATCAACTTGCGCATTCTGTCCCGCGTTCTTAATTCAAAAGAACGATCCGTTTCCGCCGACGCCCGATCATTCATATCGGCAATAGCCAGATTTTCCTCTTTCAAATTGTCCATTGTTTCTTCGGACCCTTTCAAAAGGCTTTCTTTCCAGTCAATCAACTTTCTTCTGAAATACTCCAGCTGATTGGGATTCATATATTCTTCTGTTTCGGACGGTTTGTATCCTTCCGGTAAAATCACCACAGTCATCGGTATCTCCTTTCCTGTTTTAAGTTTATATATTTTGGGAGTTTACAAAAAAAAACTTCTTGAAGCAAGCCGAAACTGTGTTATATTTTGAAATATCCCTTAAAATATATGTTTTTTTCGACTTTCAAAAGGGGGGAGAGAAAGTCGGGCTTTTAAAAAAAAGAAAGGTTTCTGCCGTGTCCGTGTTTTTGATGCTTTTTTTACTCCTTTTTTCCGGCCTTTTTGCGACAGAAAAAGCGCAGGCACAAAACAACATACCCTTAAATTTTTCTGCCGCCTACACAGAAAAAGAATGCGAACAGCTTGTTTTTTTGGCGGAAAACAAAGACATGGACTGGGTTTATTCGGCTTGCGGCTTTCAAGATAAAAAAAAGATAGAAAAAAAATGGGAATTATTCTCTCGCCGGCACAATCTGAAAAAAGCTCTTTTTAATCTGTGCAAACAAGACATCAATAACGATTTTTATTTTCTCAACTGTCGAAAATCGGCGGATTTAGGTGGCAAAGACGCCTTAAAATTGATGGCGGACAGAGAGTATAACAACGGGTATTATAAAGAAGCTTACGACCTTTATTTTAAAATCATTCAGGATAACGAATTGATTAAAAGAGGCGCCGTCCTTTCTTCGGAAGATTTAATTGTGGTCGATTCTTATTTCAAATTGGCCGTTCTTCTGTTGCAAGGCGAAAAAGATAAGACCGAAGGGGAAGAATCTTTGCACGAAGAAGACGAAACCTTCCTTTTCTTAAATGAGGCGGAAAAAACCGCTTTTCAGTATTTAAAAATCGCGCTTCAATTCGGCCATAAAGAGGCGGCAAAAGTATACGGTCTTTACACTCTTTTGGGATTAAGCGAACAACAACCTCAAAACATCACGGAAGGACAAAGATATTTATTCCGGTCGATTTTGCAAGACTGTCCTTTGGCTCAGGAAGCTTTGGCGTATCCTTACCTGATTAAAACACAAAAAATCACAAAAAGTGAGATGGCCGAACGTCTGAGCAACACTTTATTTGTCTGTTCTTCTTCCGTTTTTCAGCAAAATCAAGAAAGCGAACCTTTGCCGGAAACTTTTGTTCAAAAAACACAGGAACAATGCCGATGCGACGATTTGAAAGGAATTTATCGGAATATAAGAGAAAAACCTTTCCGCGTCCTGCAAATTCAAGGGGACAGAGCTATTTTGGACGCTCATTTCGGGCAAGAGTTGCTTGTAAAAGTCGGGTCACAGTTGCCGGACGGCTTTGAGGTGACTGAAATCCGCCAAAAAGTCGTGATTATCAGCAAACCCGGGGAACGCTTAATACTTTCCCTGTCTCCGTATCAGGAATGTTTAGACGTGTGTTTTGAAAATCTCGGCGTTATTCGTCTGTCCACTTCCGTTTCTTTAAAAAATCCTTATAAAATCAGCTTTACGCCTTTTGAATGCCGTCAACTGGCTTATTACGCGAATGAATTTATTTCTGGGAACGAAGACTTTTTCGGTAAAAAAGAATGCCGCTTTAAAGAGGCACGAATTTGGGAAGATTATTTCAAAGAAAAAAATTATCAAAGAATGATATATCTGCTCAACCCTTTTGAAGGGAATTATCCGTCGGCTCGGCTCAATCGGGCAAAAGAAATTTATCAAACGGACTTTGCGAATCGGCAAAACGAATTCAGAGAGATGATTGCTCAAGTGGCGGCCGAAAAGCCTTTGGACAGACAGGCGCATTTTGATCAAGCAGAGGCTTATTGCCTGAACGGTATGGTCAACCTGCTACCTCCTTTGACACGGAAAAAAGTCGACGCCGCGTATGAATGGAACCGAAGAGGATTGCAAAAAGGATTTCCGCATTCCATCAACCTGATTGCCATTCAATACGCAAAAGGAATAGGCGTTGACCAAGACCTGCAACTGGCGCAACAACTGTTTCAAAAGGCGGACGACCTTTATCACGCGCCTTTTTTCTCGGCTCGTCATAATTTAAATATTTTGGAAAAAGGCGGCTCTTTGGACAACTTGGATTACGGAAAATGCGCCGACTACGGAACCATGCCGAAACAGGACGCCTCTTACTTTCAAAAAATCAAAGAAATTTATCTGGATAAAAAAACAATCGAACCGGACGCATCAACACAAGACGAACAGAACTGACCTATAAAAGGCGTTTTGATGCCTTGCCAACCTAAAGAGAAAGACGATGACAGAAACACCAACAAATTTATTCAAAACTTATCTTCAAAAAGCGCACAAGCTTTTTAAAAAGGATATTATCACCGGACGCCGTCTGATTGACGAATTTCCTCAATACGCTTGTCAAGGGTATTTCGGTATCGTTCTTTGGATAGAAAAGGGAACCAAAAAAGGCACTCTTTTTTCCGAAGCGGAAGCAAAAGAAGCACTCTTGCTTCTTTCAAAATGCGGATATACGGAATCCGAACCCTATATGCAACACAACGCCCGCACGGAAAAAGAAAAAGCCGATTGGATTATAGGGCAGGCTATGATTTATTTAGAAAAAGGATACTTGCACGGCACATATAAAGGATTGCCGAAAAGGCTTTATCCCGAAGTTAAAAACTTTCTGCAACAAGTTAAAAGAAAGGAAAAACATGTTGTCGATTAACCTTTTGCCCTCTCGGCGCTTTTTTGCAAAATTTTCTCGGCGCTTTTTTGCAAAGATGTCAGCTTTTTCCGCTGCCTTGCTCTTTTTTCCGATGAAAAGCTTTGCCAATCCGGCGTGTGCCGTTTGCACCATCGCCATCGGCGCGTCATTGGGAATCGCTCGTCGCATGGGTGTTCAAGATTGCATCGTCGGTTTATACGCGGGAGCAATGCTGGCGGTTTTGGGATATTGGACCATTAAATTTTTTGACTCTAAAAATTGGCGGTTTTACGGATACCGTCCGATTTTAATGTTGGTGAATCTGTCTTTTATCGGTTTTACGTATCTGACGGATTTAAAATACACGCCTTGTATTTTATTGCACGTTTTTTATACGGACGCGTTCCTTCTGATGTCCGTTGTCGGTTTTTTGATTATCGTCGCGACAACAAAGCTTTACGCGTTTATGAAACAAAAAAACGGCGGGCATGCCCATTTCCCTTTTGAAAAAGTGGTCTTGCCGGTGGCGGCGTTAGCTTTAATGGGGTGGGCGATTTCTCGTTTTGATTTGTGCACAGGCTACCAACCTTTTACCAATCAAAGTATTTCCCTTGAATCGGACATCAACCTGACAGAAGGATTCTAACCTTAAAAACTTTCAAAAGAAAAGGCCCTAACCGCCGGCGGTAAGTTCAATACCTTCGCTTTGGAAAATGGAAACAAGCTCATTCAAAAACTCTTTTTCATTCGGGTGCGTGTATCCGTCGGCCAAAATCAACCGGATCACCGTTTCCATGAAGAATTTGATTTCCCAATTTTCCTTGGCTAACATCAGAACCATCGCTTCATAAAAGCTTTCTTCATCCGGAACCAACCTTGCCAAATAATCCATTACTTCTTGATCGTCATACTTCAAATCCGGACATTTTTTACGAACATAATCCACGATGATGGCTTTTTCTTCCGGCGCTCTATCCCCGTCCGCGTCCGCCAGATACGCCAAAGCCGTCACTCCCGGCCGCGTTCTGTTAATCGCATGAGAAAATTGAGAATAATTTTCCGGCGCGTTCTGCAACTCGATTCCCAAACTTTTTTCCAAATAACGGTAAGGATTGCGATAAATAATTTTATTTACTTTGTCTTTAATTTCAATAATGCTTGAAATATTCAAAAGACGCCGAGCCGGCACTTCATCACTGAAAACATTTAAATAAATATCTTCTTTGTTTTTCAAAACTCTTTTTAAAACAAAATTATGCTGTTCAATCAACCCGCGTTTTAAAGAATATTTAATCCCGATGCCGGCGCTGATACCGCCGACCAGAACGCCTTGTTGACCTGAAACATTTTGAACGACATCTTGAACCGGCAAACCTTCCGATTCGGTTTTTCTTTTAAACTGTGAAAAGAAAGATAAGATTTTCGAAGTGTTTTTGACAGCGTTCATAAATAAATTCTCCTTTTAAAATAAGCGCCTTAAAGAAATTTCGTATTTTTTATAATCCATTTTTTGAAAATCGGAAATAAAAATTCCACTGTCTCGTTCTTTTTTATCGGATTGACAGACATCGTGTTGTTCAACAAGGTCTTTGCGTTGATTTTTTGCTCCTCTTCTTTGTCATTTAACAGGCAATCAGAAGAAGACGGAACAGAACGCCGATACGGCGCCTGCAGAAAAGCCTGTTTGGCAAAACTGTTTTGACCAAGTTCCTCCATACCCGTTTTTTCCAAAAAATCAGCCCACGTAGTTCCAAAAAGAGAAGCGACTTTTTTTTGACCGAACTTGTCCAACGCCACCCTTTTCAAAAGAGAGGAAGACGACGCGCAAAATCTTGTCAAATCATCTCCTAGCGTTTGATGATAAAAAGCCAACAAACGCAAAGCGTATTTTCTTTTTGAATTCAGCCACATCACATATACATACACGACGATTAAAAGCAACAGCAACGCCGACAGTCCCACGGCCCAATATCCCCAAGCAAAAGGAAAAATATTCGGACGCACGGGAATGTGAATATCTCTTAAACCGGATAAATCTATTGAATTTTGAACGCCTGAGGGATTTGTTGCAGCTTTTGCTTTGTTTATCGGGACAAAAATATTTATCAGCCCTGAAAGCAAAAATAAGCTTATCGAGTTAAAAAAGACAGTCCAAGAAGAAAAAATCGTTTTTTTCACTGTTTTCAAACTCCTTTTTTCAAAAAACGAGATAACAAAGGTTCATACTTTTCATCTGTTCTTAAAAACAAAAGCTTCATTTTGTGTTGACGGCATAAATGAACAAGATGTTCTCGACGCGCTTGAAAATATTCCAAATAGCCGTTTTGCAACTTTTTATCTTTCATATCCACCAACAACACGTCTGTTTTATCCGTTAAAAAATATTCTCCCGATTCGGGCAAACGGTTTTCCAAAGCGTCCGAAATATGTATCAAAGAAACATCACACTTTGAAGCCAGCTTTAACAAAGCCTTTTCAACAGAGTCATTCATATCGGAAAAATCGCTGATAATAAAAACGGCGACGCCCGACGACACAAGACGGTCCAAATTCAAAAGACTTTTCAAAAACAGATTGTTTTGATTTTTTTCCGTTGTTTCAAAAAAAGGGCCGGCCGATTGAACAGGCGGATTTTGTTTCAAACGAGTCGCCCGACTTAAAGCGGCGATAAAAGACAAAACAGACGCCTTATCCCTTTTAGGCTGAAAATATTCCACTTTGTCAGTGCTTATCATCACCATACCTGTTTTTTCCTTTCTTGCGTCAAAAAGAAAGATTAAAAACGCGGCGATTTTGGCGGCCAAAACGGACTTAAAACACCCGAAAGTGCCGAATTTCATTTTATTTTGAAAATCAGATAAAATAAAAACGGGACGTTCCTTTTCCTGACGAAAAAGCTTTGTATAAGGGCGCCCTTGTTTAGCCGTCACGCGCCAATCAATTCGGCGGATATCGTCCCCCACCTGATAAGGGCGCACTTCTTCAAAAGTCATACCCTGCCCTTTTAAAGACGACAAATTTTCTCCTTCCAGTTGGAAATTTGACCGTTCTCGACGTCTGTAAAGAACAGAAGGAATATTTTTCTGCCCGGCCAAAAGAGCGACAACGGAACTTTCCACCGCCTCGTCTGACACTTCATTTTTTTTCAAAAAATCCGATTTTTCTTTAAATATCAAGGCAACGGCACCCTTTCAATCAATTCATCAATCACCTTATCCCGCGTCCAACCTTCCGCCTGTGCTTCAAAAGAAAGAAGTATTCTGTGTCTTAAAACATCATGCAACACAGATCGAACATCTTGCGGAGACACATACGTTCGGCCTTCCAACCAAGCCCGCGCGCGGGAACAAATATCCAACGCGATTGTTCCTCTGGGAGAAGCGCCGTAAACAACAACGCCGTCCAAATCTTTGCCGTAAGGAGCGGGACCTCTGGTCGCCATAATAAATTGAACGATAT
>CAVDQP010000009.1:16299-18182 GCA_963611245.1 Holdemanella biformis | reverse complement strand
ACTTTGACATACGACCATACTTTTTTCATTTTTATTCAGCTTTCTATCCTTATTATTCATTATTCAGATTTTCATTTTTTTTGAAAACGACCTTATTTAAAAGCATTTTTTAAAGACGCCTCCGACGCCATCTACCTGATTTTTAAAGTCGCCAGCCCCACAAAGGCCAATAAAATGGAAATAATCCAAAATCTGACAACAATCGTTGTTTCCGGCCACCCTTTTTTTTCAAAATGGTGATGAATCGGCGACATTAAAAAGACTTTTTTGCCGAAAAGCTTCAAAGAAGTCATTTGTACCATAACGGAAAGAGCTTCCAACACGAACAAACCGCCGACAATCGCCAAAACAATTTCATTTTTTGTAATAACGCTGATAATGCCTAAAGATCCGCCCAAAAACAAAGATCCCGTATCGCCCATAAAAATTTGAGCCGGTGGCGCGTTAAACCATAAAAATCCCAAACAAGCGCCGATAATCGCTCCGCAAAAAACGGCAATTTCTCCCGAACCGGAAACAGCGTAAATATGTAAATATTTCGCCAGCTCGGCATGGCCGGACAAATACGCTATAATTAAAAAAACGACCGTTGCCATAATAATGGGGAATGTCGCCAAACCGTCCAAACCGTCCGTTAAATTCACGGCGTTTGAAGCGCCTGTAATAACCAGCATTCCAAACACAAAATAAAAAACACCTAAATCCAACGTGATTTTTTTAAAAAACGGAAAAGCCAGATGCGTCGCTTTGCCGGATCCGTCCAATTTCAGAATAAACCATAAAGCCGTCAGACTGACAACGCCTTGACAAAACAATTTCAACCGACCGGACATACCTTTATAATCTTGTTGCACGACCTTGATATAATCGTCCGTAAACCCAATCAGAACAAACCCCAAAGAACTGAACAGTAAAATCAGAATGTAAGGATTGTTCAAATCCGCCCATAAAAGCAGACTGACCGCCATACATAAAAAGATAAGGACTCCTCCCATGGTCGGCGTGCCTTTTTTGGCTTCCTGATGCACAAATTCACGGATAGGCTGACCTTTTCCCTGAAGGTGTTTCATACGTCGGATAAAGGAAGGCGCCGCCCAAAAAAACAGCACAAACGCCGTTGCCAACGCCCCGCCCGTCCGAAAAGTAATATACTTGAAAAGGTTCAGAATTTTGAAATTTTCCGCCAAAGGATATAATAAAGAATAAAACATCAGGGGTCCTTACTTGTTTTTAATTTGTTTCGTTTCGCTGTAAAAGATAAAAAACATCGTCTAAAGCAGCCTGCTGTATTCCTTTTATAAGCAGAAGATCCTTTTCTTCAAGTTCTTTTTTCAAAACAGAGAGGATTTTTTCGGATTTTTCTTCCCAAAATCCCTTTCGGCAATCGTCCAACCTGTCATAAACCGACCGCCACCCGCGACCGATGCAGAACACCTTGTCAAACGTCCCGGAATTTAAAACCTGCAGAAAAGACAAATGCAGCTCTTCACTTTGTTTTCCCAAATCCGGCACTTCTTTCAATAAAATCACGCGCCGACCGTCGTTATTTTGTTCATAAGCTCCTTCTTCCAAAAACCCTTTCAGAGATTCCAAAGAATGACAGGACAGTCCCGCCACCGCCTGTATTTTTTTGCCGTTCACGGACAACTCCTGCCGAATTTCTTTCACCTTTGAGAAAGAATAAGAAGAAAGTGCTTGCACGGCGATATCCGTTGAAAAATTCAATGCCTGCGCCGCGGCCAAAGCCGCCAAAGCGTCTAACGCCCAAATTTTACCGCCTTTTTTCAAAGAAAGTTCTGTTTCTTTTCCCATCAAAGACACGCACGATAAGTATTCTTTCTTTTCATTTTTGTTTGAATTTTCATTATTTGAAAGGGCAGAAT
>CAVDQP010000009.1:10284-16289 GCA_963611245.1 Holdemanella biformis | reverse complement strand
CGTCGTTATCCGCGGCAAAATCTTCTGGATTATTTGTCCGAAGTTCCGGTGCTTGCACCGAAAGCAGACGAAAATCCGCCGAAGGATGTTCGCCGAAAGACAGAATACGATAAACACCCATCATGGAAATTGTTTTTACAAAATAATCATAAAAAGCGTCGTCTCTATTTAAAATAATCGTTCCGCCGGATTTAACGCCGCTGACCGACTCGTTTAAAAGACTGACAATTGTTTTTTCCGATTCATAAATATTCAGTTTATAAGCGCCGGTATTTAAAATCAAAGCGACTTCCGGCTGGATAACGCAAGACAAACTCCGCATTTCTTCCGCGTTTGTCAAAGGCATTTCCATCAAAGAATAATTTGTCGGCGCCTGTATCTGGGCCATGGAACGCATCACAGAAATAAAAGACAACACTCTGTCGGCCGACGCATAGACGCTGCCATTCGACCGCAAAATCTGCGCCAACATACTTTTCACGCTTGTTTTGCCGGCGATACCGGACAAAGTGACGAACGCCGATTGCGTCAACGAACGCGCGTAAGAAGCCAACTGTTCCAAAGCGGTTTCGGGATCGTTGACAATAAACAACTTACGACTGTTTTTAAAAGCCGGCGGAATTTTTCGAACAACACACGCGGCCGCGCCGTTTTGGAAAGCTTGCTCGATAAAGTCGTGACCGTCTTTAAAGCCGCCCTTTAAAGCAAAAAACAAATCTCCCGTTTTCACGGTTCGACTGTCCACGGACAACCCGTAAACTTTAAAATCATCGGTATAAACGCCGCCTACAATCTCCTTTAATTCCCGTCCGGAATACAAAGGATTTTTTTCCAACGCCAAAAGCGCCGTTTGAGCTTCGATTTTATCGTTGAAAGGCAACGTTTTGCCGTTCACTGACTGACCTTCTTCATGACCTTTACCGGCAATAATCAGGACATCGTCTTTTTCAAGCTCTTCTATGGCTTGAACAATGGCTTTGCGTCTGTCGGCGATTTCTCGACCCAGTTGGCAAGCGTCCAAAATTTCCTGCCGAATGGTTTTTGGGTCTTCAAATCTGGGATTATCATCGGTAATGATAATTTTATCCGCCAATCGTTGAGCGATTTTTCCCATTAAAGGCCTTTTTGTCTTATCCCGATTTCCCCCGCAACCGAAAACAACCCACAGTTTTCGGCGCGTCAAAGGACGCATTGTTTTTAAAACATTTTCCAAAGCATCGGGCGTGTGAGCGTAATCCACATAGACCTTCGCGCCGTTTTTCTTTTGACCGACAAATTCCAAACGCCCCGGAGGACTTTGTAACCGGCCGACCGCCTTTAAGGCTTTTTCCGCCTCTAATCCGGCGCCGATAACCAACCCCAGCGCGCACAGCAGATTCATTACCTGAAAATCGCCTCCGACCGGAAAATCCACGACAGCGTCTTTACCTAAAACTTTCAAAGTCAAACGATACCCGATATCCAATCTTTCTTCTTTTATCAGTTGGATATCTTCGCCATGACGACCGTAAGACAAAATTTTAACGTCTTGACTTTGGCAAATTTTCTTCAGCTTTTCAAATTCCGAGATATCAGCGTTTAACACCGCGGTCCCGTTCGGTTTGATATGTTCTTCAAACAACTTTGCTTTGGCCGCAAAGTAGCTTTCCATTGTTTTATGGTAATCCAGATGTTCTTCCGTCAGATTCGTAAACGCCACCGCGTCAAACATCATTTTGTCCAATCGTCCTTGATCCAAACCAGCGCTGGAAGCTTCCAAAGCCGCGTGCGTCACGCCCAAAGACGCCAATTCTTCCAAATCCTGATAAATTTCAACACTTTCCGGCGTTGTCAAAGACGTTTCTTTTTTCATCTTATCCGAAAAAACGCCGATAGTTCCGCAACTGGCGCCGTCAATACCGCTTTCTTTCCAAATTTGCCGTTCAAAATAAACCGTGGACGTTTTGCCGTTTGTGCCTGTCACCGCGGTTAAAACAGAAGGAATATCTTTGTAAAACAAAGAAGCCGCTTGCGCCAAAGCCGCTCTGATACCGTTTTCGGCCTTAATCACCGGCACCGGCAATCCTTCTATCCAATCGGAACTTAAAACGGCGATAGCCCCGTTTTGAACGGCTTTTCGGCTGTAATATTCTCCTTTTTCCGTGTCCGACGATAAATTGACAAACAAAAATCCCGTTTCGATTTTTCTTGAATCGGCGGAAATACCTTTTACATCGACCCAGGAGATTTCTCTGTCGGTTTGCAACCCTTTTACAAGATTTTCCAGAAGCATTTTTGTCTCCTTTCCCGCCTTTATTTCCGTTTCGACAAACTCAATTTGTAAGAAGCCTGTATATAAGAAGGCTGTTCTTCCTCCGGTCTGGGCGCCACGCCCAAATACGGTGCGATTTTTTCAATTATTTTTCCGGCACACGGAACAACATTCCAACCAGCCGTATTAAAACCGGCCGTTTCTTTTGTTTTTTTCGGGTTTTCCATCATCACGATAACGGCATATCTTGGTTTATCCATTGGGAAAGCCGCGATAAAGGACGTCCGTAACGACCCGGGGATATAGCGCCCGCGTTCGTCTTGCATTTCGGCCGAACCTGTTTTGCCACCGACAAGATAGCCTTTCACATTCGCTCTTTTTCCGGAACCGATATCCGCCACCGCGCGCATCATATGCCGTATAATCCGAGACGTTTTTTCCGTTAAAACCTGCATTTGAGGCCGATCCGCGTTTCCATGCCGTAACAAAGTCGGCGGACGGTAATACCCTCCGTTCACCAAAGTGCTCAATGCCGTCAACACATGCAAAGGAGACGAAGCCAACCCATACCCGTATGAAATCGTCGCTGTGTTGATATCCCGCCACACTTTCGGAAAGCGCGGACGCGCTTTTTCCGGCAATTCAAAAACCAAAGGAGATAAAAATCCCAATTTTTCCAAAAACTCCTTTTGCTTTTCTCCGCCGACCATCAAAGCGATTTTCGAAGAACCGATATTCGACGAATGTATCAGCACTTCCGACACGGTCAAAGGCCTGTTTTGTCCTCTGTAATCGGAAATCATATAATTCGCCAGCTTATAAGGCTTGGTCGCGTCAATCATATCATCAGGCTTTATTTTTCCGCTTTCCAATCCCAAAGCGACGGCAAAAACTTTCATAATGGAACCGGATTCGTAAATTCCCAATGTCGCGCGGTTAAACAAAGCGTTTGATAAAGTTTCCCGTCCTTGATTCGGATCATAATCCGGCAAAGACACCATGGATAAAATTTCCTGCGTGTTCACATCCATCACAATCGCCGCCGCTCCGGCCGCTTCAAATTTCGAGGCGTATTCCATTAAAACGGACCGCACTTTTTCTTGAACGTTCGCGTCAACGGACAGCTGCAAAGCCGCTGAAGAAGAAGAAAGTCGATGATTAAACGCTTTTTCAATTCCGGACACGCCGACATCGTCAATGTTTGTCAACCCGAGAATATGAGAGAACAACGCCCCTTGAGGATAAATCCTTTGCGTTCTGGTTTCAAAATTCAAAATCGGGATTCCCAACCTGTTCACGGCGTTTTGTTCTTTCGGCGTCAAATTTCTTTTTAAATACTTGAAACTGGATTTCGAAGCGATTTTCGCGTATGTTTCTTTCAAATCCAAATCCGGTAAAACTTTCACAAGCCGGCGCGCTATTTCTTTTGGGTTTTCAACCTTTCTTGCGTCAATGTATAAATCGACAATCGGCAAACTGATAGCCAAAATCGTGCCGTTTCTGTCCACAATATCCGCCCTTGGAGCCTGAACAAAGACACTGTTTTGCTCCACAAACCGCGTTCTTTGCAACACGGTTAATTGAAATAACCGGCCAACCATCACCGCAAATACCGTCATAAAGCAAAAAATCAGAAAAGCAATGCGACCTTGCCCGATTTTCAAAGCCTGAACCGTTTTATTATCCAAAGCCGTATAGCGGTCGCGCGCCCGAATGGGAATTTCTTCTCCGGGCGCATAAAATGTTTCTTTGGAAGGAAAGAAAACCTTCATGGTCTTTTCTCCTTTTTCCACGCTTCTTTTCTTTTATAAGAAACAAAAGAAATCGGCGTCTGCGTGCTTTTCGGCAATTCTTTTAAAGACAAAATCTGCCCCGTTTTCATCGGTTTTAAATGCGTTACCTGTTCATTTAATTTTTTCAACCTTTCCGGCGATGTCAAATAACTCCATTCCGCTTTCAAGATATGAATTTCACTTTGCTGTTTTTGAATATCTTTTTTAATAAAGGCCAATTTCTCTTCTTGACGGATAACCTCATATTTTAAAACAAACATTCCAACGCCGCTCAACAACGCCAAGCAAAAACAAAAAATATAAAAAGTAAAGGAACTGATTTTCATGACCGCACGCGCTCCACCGCCCGCAACTTTGCAGAATGCGCTCTGTAATTTTGCTTTACCTCCTCCTGAGTCGGCAAGACGGGTTTTTTCGTCAACAAAGTATACACCGCTTTTGCCCCTTCTTGCGTTGTTCCGGTCTGTCGGTCGTTTTCGTCCTGTTTATAACGATTCGTATGCACGACGGGCGCGCTTTGAGCCTTGAAAAATTGTTTTACAATTCTGTCTTCCAAAGAATGAAACGTCACAACCACCAGCCGTCCGCCAACCGCCAACAAAGACGGTGCATCCTTTAAGACGGACTGCAAATCCTCCAGCTCGTGATTGACATAAATACGCAAAGCCTGAAAAGTCCTTGTCGCGGGATCAATCTTATCCGACTGACAACGAA
Organism: Holdemanella biformis; assembly: GCA_963611245.1. Taxonomy (GTDB): domain Bacteria; phylum Pseudomonadota; class Alphaproteobacteria; order CASFRQ01; family SAAU01; genus CASFRQ01. Next base: position 11,531 of record CAVDQP010000009.1, on the reverse strand, counting down.
CGCCCAAAGCGCCCCGCACAATTTCCGCCAACGCCCCCGTGCGCGTTATAGGTTCCTTTTGCCGCGCGTTTACAATCGCTTTGGCGATTTTTCTTGAAAACCGTTCTTCACCATACAGAAAAAGAATATCCGCCAAATCCTCTTCTTTGATACTATTCACGATATCGGCCGCGGAAGGCCCCTCTTGAGACATACGCATATCCAAAGGCCCGTCTTTTTTGAAAGAAAAGCCTCTCTCGGCTTGATCAATTTGCATGGAAGAAACGCCCAAATCCAAAACAATGCCATCCACTTGGGTTATTCCGGACGCCGCCAGAATTTCTTTCATTTGCGCAAAAGATCCGTGATTTAACGACAACCGCGCGCGCAAAGAATCTTCCAACAAAGAACCGTTTTCTAAAGCCAAAGCATCTTTATCAATCGCAAAAACTTTTCCGCACGGCGCTTTTTTCAAAATTTCCCTTGAATAACCGCCGGCGCCGAAAGTGCCGTCCACATAAACGCCGTTTTTTTTTGTTATCAAAAACGACACAGCTTCATTCAAAAGAACGGGAATATGAAGAGCTTCAGACATTTTGACTCTCCTTATTCTCTAAAAAAGCCCCCTGAGGCCGCAAAAGAATCGACGGATGTTCTTTCAACGCTTTTTGCCGGATATTTTCTTGTTCTTTTTGATACAACTCGGGATTCCAAATTTGGAATGTCCGTCCTTTTCCGACAAACGCGACTTCCGATGCCAATCGAGCGTGTTTCATCAGCTTGTCCGTTAAAACAATCCGCCCGTTCGCGTCAAAGCAAAAAGCATGCGCGTCGGCGTAAATCAATTCGGCCAAAGTATTTTGCTCTTCCGAAAAAAAGGCAAAAGATTTTTCCATATCCGCGGCGAACTTTTCCAAAAGATCGGAAGAACAACATTCCACGCACTGTTTTGAAAAAGACCTGAACGCCACCAATTCCGTGTCGCTTTGTTCAAATAAAGCGCGATACTGCGCCGGAATGCACACTCTGCCTTTGGCGTCCACTTTAGAAACAATCGTATCAAAAAACAGAAAACTTTTTCTCTGCATAACCGCGCCTTTTTTACCCTTTTTCCGGTATTTTCCCCTTACTTATTCCGCATAAAAAAAGAACACGGAACAAGCCTTCGGAAAATATTTTTCCGGATTAAAAATCCTTTTTATGGGATAACATGGAAAAAAATGGGCGTCAAGTTTTTCATCATGACAGGACATCAAAAATCGGAACTT
>CAVDQP010000009.1:9061-10215 GCA_963611245.1 Holdemanella biformis | reverse complement strand
CTTTCAAACGATTCTGCAAAAAAGCGAGGAGAACAGATTTCTATCTTCGGCTTTTAAAAGTTCTCCTTGAACTTTAACGAAAAAAATGTATAAATAATCCATAAGGAGGGATTAACCATGAAATTTTTTACTCTTATTGCTTTGTCAACTCTGACGATGTTTTTTACGCCTTGTTCCGTTCAAGCCATGGAAAACAAAGACAAACTGGCGCAGATACAGGAATTTAAGGACGATTTGGAAAGTTGTGAAAAAAAAGCTTGGAAAGCTTTGGATCAAAAATACAACGGACAGTCAAAGGACAACACACCGGACAGGCAAATTGTTATAAATGAAGGAACTTGTTATGAAACCGTCGGGAATAAAGTCATTGATACTTTTTATTTTCACACAAATGAAGGGATGAAAAAAAAGTTTGACGCACTTCTTCGGGCTTTTTTCGCTTTTTACGGAGAATTATACGCTTACAACGCCTCTTGCTATAACCCGGGGCCTGAAAACCGCCAAATATGCGGGAATATTGCTCTGGATTTTGCCACCGCTGACGATACCTATTTTGTTAAAAACACTGTTATGGATATGCTGAAATACACGGAAAGTTTTTATAAAGATTAAAGAAAACGGCATCCGTTTCGGATGCCGTTCCTTTTTAATTAGAAAGAATAGGCGTTCACCCTATTCTTCCATCCGTTATAGAATTCCTGTTTTTTCGGATTTTCTCTTATTTTTTGAATAAAATACTCTTTTGTCGCCTGTTTATACTTGTTTAAAATATCCAACATTTCCTCTTCAGTTTTATTTTCCAAAGCTTTCATTATTTTTCGAAATGTCATCTTAACTTACCAAATCAAATAACCACACACACATTCCAACAATCATTCCCAACAACCCAGCTATCCCCGGAACTGCAAATATAATCTTTACTAATAGAGGATGATTGCGCATATTACTGGTGCCAATAAGAAATATAAGAGTATCAATAACGAAGGATAATTTTAAACCCTCAATATACACCTCTTGATTGATATAATTCCATGCCCCACGCGTATATTCATAATTCAATATCGGATCATCAGCTTCAGGAATTGTAAAAAATAAACCGATACAGAGGAAATAGTATATCAAATACAATCCGACATACCATTTAAACGACCATA
>CAVDQP010000009.1:0-8521 GCA_963611245.1 Holdemanella biformis | reverse complement strand
TGGGCACTTAAATTTTCAATTTGTTCGGTATTTTTGTAAAGTCTTAAATTCTGGCCATCAAATGTCATATAGCAATTCGGATCGTTATCGCTTTTTGTTTGTATTGATGGCGGAGGAGTATTACCATAAAGTTGTTTATAATTAGATTCATCATTTTTATACAGATAATTTTGTATCTCGTTTGCATACGGATTAGGTGAATTTTCGCTTTCAACATCTATCTGTTTCAGATCTGAAAATGTACTTGCACCGCGAGGGTCTAAATAATACCATTTGCTTTGTCCTGATTTGCGGTCAGTACGACACATCGGACGTTTGCCATATATAAGTTCTTTTGTAAATTCTGCCATTATTTTTTCCTTTCAGCTAAAATTAAAAATTTACATTTCAATTTTAACAAAAAGAGAAACCTTTGACTATGCCCTATAGCTTGCTAACCGAACAACTTTAGCCAAGTAAAAGCTTTTTAAATTCGCGATTGTTAGCTTGAGCTAATTGTCTTAATTTATTTTTTTGATTCTGCTTGACATACGGTATTTGAATATCATTTAATTTATTCGTAATGAACCAATCAACAAAACTATTTGCAGTTAATTTACTGCCGTTTTGGGGTGCCTCATTATATTTTTTCTTTTGAATTTTTATAAAATACTTTCTGAATTCAGCGTATTTTTTATCCCGAACAACAGCTCCTTTATAAGCATTTTCCTTATGATGAGTTTTGATTACAGCATCTATCGTGGTGGCACGTAATTCGTTCCATTCTTTTCTGGCTTCTGTCAGCATATCCGCCCCCCAAGATAGAATCTGTTGCTGTATTTCTTTATTTTGATGTAAATATCCATTATGTAGGCATATCGCATCAAATTTTCGCAATGCCAATGGCGGTAAAATCTCTTTGTAATCCATTTCTACTCCTTATCTAATAAGATTTATATTATTTTAGTTAAGTTATGGAATATACATATGCAAGACCATAAATTTTATGTATTCATTTTTTTATGTCTCTTTTTTCTTTTTCAATCATCGTCTAAAGAGATACTAATAATTATTGAGTAAGACGACCATTGATAAAATATAAACGCGGATATGGCAATATATTCGCTTTTTTAAAGCTTTTTTCAAACCATTAAAACGCTATTTTCCTTGTTGTTTTTCACAAAACCGCGGGCGGTTGAGAAAACTGTTCCTCCGCCAGTTTTTTAGCCGAAATATAGTCAAACTTTCCCGTTCCCAAAAGAGGCGGATTATTTTGCCACAACACTTTTTTCGGAATAGAAATTTCCGGCATTCCTTTTTGCTTAAACAACGCCGTCAAAGCCTCTGTCGTTATATCGGAAGCGGAAGTAATCAGCACCATTTGTTCGCCTTTTTTAGCATCGGGAATACTGACAACTCCATGAATGAAACCGGCCCATTTTTCTGAGATAATCCCTTCAACCGCCGTTAAAGACACCATCTCGCCGCCGATTTTTGCAAATCTTTTCGAACGCCCTTTGATAAAGATAAATTCGTTTTCGTCGATATGCACAATATCGCCCGTATCATACCAACCGTCCGCCACCGGCTCCAAAACCTCCGGATTCGTCGCCCGCATATAGCCCAACATCACATTCGGCCCTTTTAAGAGAAGCTTTTGCCCCTCTTTGATGCCTTCCACTTGTTCCAGCTTATATTCCATAGCCGGCAACAAAATCCCGACAGACCCTTTGGCAGAAAATAAAGGCGTGTTAATGGAAATCACCGGAGAACATTCCGTGGCGCCGTATCCTTCCAAAATACGAATACCGAACTTTTCGCTCCATAAACGACGCGTTTCATCTTTGACTTTTTCCGCTCCGCTGACCAGCAAGCGCAACGTATTAAAATCATAAGCGTTGGCGCACTTGGCATATCCGGCAAGGAACGTGTCCGTACCGAACATAATCGTTGCTTTTGAATAATTGCACAATTCCGGAATAATGCGGTAATGCAAAGGAGTCGGATAAAAGACCGTCTTGACGCCCACCACCAAAGGCAAAAAAGTCGCCGCCACCAGCCCGAAAGAATGGAACATCGGCAAACAGTTCAGAACGACGTCTTCAGGAAAAATATCCACACGACAAACCGCCTGATAAGCGTTGGACAGAATATTTTTATGAGACAACAGCACCGCTTTCGGCAAACCTTCGGATCCGGAAGTAAACAGCACGACGGCCACGTCTGACGGCTTTGCCGGCAACTGACGGCTTGTTCGCTGATACATCATCTTCGGTGCCAAAGCCCCGAGCACGCCCAACAATTTGACCTTCAAATTCAAATTTTTCTTTAAGCTTTCCAGCCTTAAAACCTGAATCCCTTCGGATTCCAAAGCCTCGACCAACGTTTCCAATTTGCCAAGAGCAATGACCTTTTGCGCCGTGACAACCGTTTTTATCCCCGCCGTTTTGCACGTGCTGAGCACCTGCACCGCACCGGAAGAAAAATTCAACATCGCCGGCACATGACCGAACGCCTGCAATCCCAAAATCGTCAACAGAGTCGTATTCGACGTCGGCAACGAAATTCCGACCGGCGCTCTTGTTTTCGGCAAAGCATCATACATCAATTTTCCCAAAACAAAGGATTTTAAGAAAATTTCCTGAAAAGTCACCGGTTTTTTATCGGTATCTTCAATCATTTTCTTAAAACGACCCGCGAATTTCATTGTTTTTGTCACCGCGTCAAAAATCGTCTGATCCGTTTCATACGCTTCAAAACTCAATTGAGAAAGAATTTTGTAAAGAACAACCGCCGCTTTCAGCCTTTTTTCCCGCATCGTCAAGCCTTGATAATCCGGCAGAAAAACCGGCGATTTTACCTCTAAATCAATGTGCGGGAAAAATTCAACATGAGATTTACGCCGAATACGGGAAAACACAGAATGTTTTGCCCCTTTAATCAACACGGGAATCAAGGCGGCTTTTGCTTTGACCGCCATTAACGCCGGCACTTCGTAAATTTTCATCTGCGTATGCGCCAAAGACACTTCGTTTTCCGTGAAAAACATACACAGTTTATCCTGATTGAGCTCCTCAACCATAATTTTCACCGCCTCAAACGGATTACTCGGATCAAAAGGTTTGACCTTCAACAAACTTAAAAACGGTAAAACCCACCACTTGTCCAACACCGCTTGAGACACACCGAAAGTAATCTGTTCCGGAATAAACACGGAAATTAAAAGAGCGTCGATATACGATGTGTGATTCGTCACGATAAGAGCTCTTTTTCCGGCTTTTACCAAATTTTCAAGTCCTGTAATTCTGGCTTTGAACAAAAATTTCAAAACCGTTTTCAACAGTTTTCTTTTTGACTCTTCCGGCAGAATTTGGAACATATAAAACGCGAAAACAAAGTTCGCCAGCGCATACAATCCGTAAATCGCTCCCGTTCCGACAAACAAATACGTCAACGATAAAGTAATCGTTAAAGAAGACGCGACCGCAATGGCGTTCATCATATTGCTTAAAGATAAAATCTGACTGAAATTTTCTTCATCTCCATGACTTTGCAACAAAGTGTATACACCGGTTGCATAGCAAGAAAAGCACATACCGGCCAAAAAAGCGTCCGCCAAAAGACGAATATTGGCGGCGGACATTAAAAACTGTCCGGCGTTCATTTCCAATGCGTAAACGGAAATGCCCGAACTGCCTCCCACAAAATCCGCCATAAAAACAGACAAGGCCATCAAAGAAAGAGGCGCCAACAAAATGGCGTTTTTTTCTTTCATTTTTCCAAGGAACAAAGCGCCCAGCACCGCGCCTGACGCCAAAAAGCCCAAAAACAAAACAGCCACGGAAAAAGAGGAAAACAAAATATCCCGCACATAGACGTGGAAAGTAAACAAAAAAGCCGCCCCGACAAACCACATCCACGCAATGCCGACCATACATGTCAGAACGGGTTTAACGTCACGATTTTCAAACACATACTCTTTTAAAGAAGGGGAAAGCGTCGCCTTTAATTTCAAATCCGGCAAAACGCCCTCTTGCATCGGCACGCGCAACGCGTTGAAAAAACCGAAGACGGAAAAAGCCAGCGCCAAAACAAAAACGCTTGGAATATTAAAATCCGTCAAACGATTAAAATACACCAACAGATTGGCGACGAAAAACGCGGCAAAAATGCTTGTTTTAACCCACAGATTGCAGTGATACAATTCCTGTTTTTTCAAACCTCTGGCAAACAAAGAATACGTGAGGATTCTTGAAAAACACGCCTTTATTCCCAATCCGGCAATAGCCAAAACAAGCAGGAATCTGCCCCCTTCAAAAGAACCGAACGCCGCAAAACCCATTAAAACGATTTCAAAACCCTTCATCCACAGCAAAACTTTTTTTTGGGCGTATTTATCGCAAATCTGACCGGCGACGGGCGAAAACAAAAGAAAAGAAAGAAAATATAAGGCGTAAACGCTGAACAGCTGATACGCCTGATCTTGAAACACCGTCGATGTCAAAGTAAAAACAAACAGATTTTGAAGAAGGGAAGCGGCAAAGGTGCTACTCACCTGTGCCAGATACAGAGGAAAAAAGTTTTTATTTTTAAAGAGGGTCAGCATAATTCTTCCTTGAAAAACATCGTTAAAAAGCGCATTTATCCGCTTTATTTTTCTTTACTGCAGATATACTTACCACACTTTAGAAAAAGATTCCAGCTTGTTTTTTATCTTTTTGATTTTTGTCCCCTTTTTCGGAAGTTTTTTTGATTTTATTTTTGATCGTTCGAATAAAAAAACTGATTTTAAGAAAAATGTTTTATTGAATTTTTTTCAGGATATGATACAAAAGACAAAACACGGTAGTAAATTTGTCATTATAAGTAGCTGATTACACACGAACGAAGGAGAAAAATTATGACACGTCGTCTTTTGATTGCCGGAAACTGGAAAATGAATGGGCTTTTACAACAGGCGCAAACGCTTGCAAAAGAACTGGCTTCTTTATTTAAGCAGGAAAAAGAGCCTGCCTTTGATATGCTTGTTTGTCCGCCGTTCACGGCGTTGTCCGTCGTTCGGGATTCTTTGTCGGACTCCGGCATTTTGTTAGGCGGTCAAGATTGCCATTTTAAAGAATCGGGCGCGCACACGGGAGACATCAGCCCCGCCATGTTGAAAGACGCAGGGTGCGACGCGGTCATTCTCGGCCATTCTGAAAGACGGCAAAACCACGGAGAAACAAGCGCTCTTGTTCGTGAAAAAGCACAGGCGGCGCATCAGGAAGGACTTTTAACCGTCATTTGCGTCGGAGAAACCGAAACGCAAAGAGACGCAGGACAGACATTAACCATCGTCGGTGAACAGGTTCAAGAATCTTTACCAAAAGACGCGACGGCGCAAAACACCGTTATCGCCTATGAACCTGTTTGGGCCATCGGCACGGGCAAAGTTGCTTCCGTTCAAGACGTGGCGGAAGTTCACGCTTTTATCCGTTCCGAAATAGAAAAAACTCTTGGAAAAGAAACCGCCGAAGCGGTCAGAATTCTTTATGGCGGTTCCGTCAAACCCTCTAACGCCAAAGAACTTTTGTCTTTACAGGACGTGGACGGGGCTCTCGTCGGAGGCGCCAGTCTTAAAAGCGCGGATTTTTGGGCTATTGCCAAAAGTCAGGATTAAACAGACCCCTTGTCAGGAGAAAATAAAAAACACAAAAAAAATATCGTCGTTCAAAAAGGGAAAAACAATCCGAAAATCAAGCAAAATCAAAACGGACTGCCTGTAATGCAGAAAATAAAGTCACGGATTTTCGAATTTGAAAGAAATAAAACGACGAAGAACAGAAAGATGAACAAAAAAAGGAAAGATTAAAAATGCAGACAATTTTACTGGTACTTCAAATTATTTTAGCCGTTTTTCTTATCGGGCTTGTTTTGATACAACGATCGGACGACAGTTCCATGGGCGGTTTAGGCGGTAATGCGGGCGGCAATGGTTTTATGTCCAGACGCTCTGCCGGCAATTTTTTAACAAAAATGACGGCAATTATCGCTTTTCTCTTTGCTTTAACAAGTTTAGGGCTGACGTTGACGGCCAAAAAACAGACACAGTCCGTCAGCTTGCTGACTCATTTAAATATGACGCAACCGAATCCTATTTCCGTTCCGGCCGATGTGCTTTCCGAAGAACAAGTGCCGACTGCGGGGGACACAACTTCTTCTTCGCAGACGGAAAGTTCTCAAACACAGCCGTAAGTCCTACGGTCTGATTGAAAACTAAAAACACACAACACAAAAGTAATGTTGATAAAAACAAATGAAGGACTTGCAAAATGAGCGAAAATAAAAGAACCGTCATCGGCAACGTGACTTTCGGCAATGATTTGCCGTTTGTTTTGATTGCGGGACCTTGCCAAATGGAAAGCAAAGAACACGCCTTTGAAATGGCCGATTCTCTGGTTTCCATGACGAAAGAATTGAAAATACCCTATATTTTCAAAGCCTCCTTTGATAAAGCGAACCGTTCCAGCCTGTCCGGAAAAAGAGGCATCGGATTGGAAAAAGCATTGGACGTTTTTGCGCAGATTAAAGAAAAATACGGCTGTCCCGTTTTAACAGACGTTCATGAAAGGGAACAATGCGCTCCCGTCGCCGAAGTGGTGGATATGTTGCAAATTCCGGCTTTTTTGTGTCGCCAAACGGATTTGGTTTTGGAAGTCGGACGAACGGCAAAGGCCGTCAATATCAAAAAAGCGCAGTTCATGGCGCCGGCGGATATAAAAAATGTTGTGCAAAAAGTGGAATCCACCGGCAATCAAAATATGGTGCTGACCGAACGCGGCGTCAGTTTCGGTTATGGCAGTTTGGTCGTGGATATGCGTTCTTTCCCGATTATGAAAGAGGCGTCGGGCGGTTATCCTGTGATTATGGACGCGACTCATTCGGTCCAACAACCCGGAGGCGCTTCAACCGGCGGTGACAGGCGTTTTGCGCCCATTATGGCTAAGGCGGCTTTGGCCGTCGGCGTTGCCGGTCTTTTCATAGAAACCCATCAAGATCCGGACCACGCCCCCAGCGACGGCCCGAATATGATTGTTTTGAAAGACATGCCGAGACTTTTGAAAGAATTCAAAGAGCTTGACACGCTTATCAAAAAACAAAATGCTGACTTATAAACTTAAAAAAGGAGAAAAAAATGACAGCAATTATTGACATCAGAGGAAGAGAAATTTTGGATTCCAGAGGCACTCCGACGGTTGAAGTCGATGTGACCTTGGAAAACGGAGCTTTCGGACGCGCAGCGGTGCCGTCGGGCGCTTCAACGGGCGTTCATGAAGCCGTGGAACTCAGAGACGGCGACAAATCCCGTTTTAACGGCAAAGGCGTCTTAAAAGCGGTTGAAGCCGTCAACGGTGAATTATACGATGCCGTTGTCGGTATGGACGCGGAAGAACAAATCGAAATCGACCAGACGATGATTGAATTGGACGGAACGGAAAACAAAGGCCGTTTGGGTGCCAACGCGATTTTGGGCGTTTCTTTGGCGACGGCGAAAGCAGCAGCGGAAAGCTTGGGATTGCCGCTTTACAGATACATCGGCGGAACCATGGCACATGTTTTGCCCGTTCCGATGATGAACATTTTAAACGGCGGAAAACATGCCGACAACCCGATTGACATTCAGGAATTTATGATTATGCCGTATTCCGCTTCTTCCGAAGCCGAAGCGATTCGTATGGGTGCCGAAATCTTCCAAGCGTTGAAATCCAACTTGAAAAAAGCGGGTATGAACACCAACGTTGGTGATGAAGGCGGCTTTGCGCCGAATTTAAAAAGCGCGAAAGAAGCTTTGGATTTCATCGTTAAATCCATCGAAACAGCCGGATATAAACCCGGAGATGATGTTGTTCTGGCCATTGACGCCGCGTCTTCCGAATTTTACAAAGACGGCAAGTATGTCATGGAAGGTGAAGGAAAAACTTTGGACAGCGCCGGCATGGTCGACTACTATGCGGAACTGGTGAAAAACTATCCGATTCGCTCCATTGAAGACGGCATGGCCGAAGATGATTGGGAAGGCTGGAAAATGTTGACTCAAACGCTGGGTGCCACTACGCAGCTGGTCGGCGATGATTTGTTTGTGACGAACACGGCGCGTTTAATCCAAGGTATTGAAAGAAAAACCGCCAACTCCATTTTGATTAAAGTGAACCAAATCGGCACTTTGACGGAAACCTTAAAAGCGGTGGATATGGCGCACAGAGCCGGCTACACGGCAGTTTTGTCCCACAGATCCGGTGAAACGGAAGACGCGACCATCGCGGATATTGCTGTGGCGACAGGGTGCGGACAGATTAAGACGGGGTCTATGTCTCGTTCCGACAGAATGGCGAAATACAACCAACTGATTCGTATCGAAGAAGAGTTGGATTCCGTTGCCGAATTTGCCGGAAAGTCCATTTTTGCCAAAAGGAAATAATTTCAAATAAAATCTTTTTGACAAAGATTCAAAAAGCTCCTCTGCAAAGAGGAGTTTTTTTATCGGCGTTTATCAAAACCAAAC
>CAVDQP010000008.1:11421-18365 GCA_963611245.1 Holdemanella biformis | reverse complement strand
CGGAAATACAGGGCGCATAGGCGTTTTCTATCATTTTGCCGGCTTTGTCAAAAATCATCAAACGTCCGGAGGGACAAGCGCACGCTTCCTGTATGGCTTGTTTATCTGTCTGTTTATCTCCGACGGTGACAAGATTCCACACGCGGCCGGCGGCATCGCAAAATCTGGCAAAAGCGCAGTATCCTTCTTTATCTTTTAAAGTCAGATTCGGCCCCTCAAGAGTAAAGGCGTTGTCTTCAATTTTTTCAAAAGAGGCGGTTTCCGTTCCGTCAAAGGTGCTTTTTATATGTGTTCCGTCGCAAAACGGCGCGTTTTTAGACAAGCCGCAACGACACAAAGCGACCGGAAAAGTGTTGATTTGAAATGTTTGTCCGTCTCCGTAAGCGACGGAAAATCCTTCTCCGTCCGTCAGAATGATTTTTTCGTCAACGGTTGTGATACCGTAAGCAAGATACGGTCCGTTTTTTGTGACTTTGATGTAAGGTTTTTTATTTTCCATATTTTTGTTCCCCTGTTTTTATTTTTTTTAAGCCTGTATGACAAACGGGGAACGGGGCGCAATCTGTCGGCTCTGTCAAAATATTGAGTTTCTCATAAATCATATTTTTTTCATGGAAAGAAAACAAGGCCGACTTTGGAAGATATTTTTCTGACTTTTTTTGATTTTTCCTCTTGTTTTTTTGAAAAAATAAGGTATAGTAAAGCCTCCGTTAAACCTTGCCAGCAACGGACTGGCTATATTTCAGGCGGCGGTTTTATGGTGAAATCGCGGTTGTTGAAATGAGAAAATCCATAAGGGGAAAACTATGTCTTTTTATGAAAATACATTTATTGCGCGTCAGGATTTAACGCCGGCTCAAGTTGATGAGATGGTTGAAAAATATGCCGATATCATCACGCAAAATGGCGGAAAAGTGACAAAGCGCGAAAATTGGGGCCTGCGGGTTCTGGCTTATAAAATCCAAAAGAACCGCAAAGGTTATTATATGTTTATGAACATTGACGCGCCGGCGTCCGCCGTTAAGGAAATGGAACGTCAGATGAGAATTGACGAAAATGTTCTTCGTTACTTGACTGTTCGCGTTGACGAATTGGAAGAAGGACCGTCCAGCATGCTGGCTCCGAAAGGAAGAAGAGCTCAAAAGTTTGATTCGATTGAAGAACCGATGGCGGAGGAGTTTTAAAAATGGAAAAAAATACACAAAGAACTTATTACCGTTCGCACAAATCTTGCCCGTTTTCCGGCAAAGATGCGCCGTTGATTGATTATAAGGATATCAAATTGCTGCAACGTTTTATTTCCGAAAGAGGAAAAATGTTGCCCAGCAGAATTACTTTCGTTTGCGCAAAGAAACAAAGAGAATTGGCAAAAGCGATTAAGCGCGCTCGTTTCTTGGCGTTGTTGCCGTATGTTGCCGACTAAGGAGAAAAAAATGAAAGTTATCTTATTAGAACGCATTGAACGTTTGGGAAAAATGGGCGACATCGTTGATGTAAAAACGGGATATGCCCGCAATTACCTTTTGCCGCAGAAAAAAGCTCTTCGTTCCACAAAGGAAAATATGGCTTATTTTGAAGCGAAAAAACAGGAATTGGCGTTGCGTAACGCGGATATGTTGACGGCAGCCGAAGCTTTGGCCGAAACCATGAAAGAAGTTTCTTTGGTGATTGTCCGTCAAGCTTCTGAAGCCGGCCAGCTCTACGGGTCCGTAAGCGGCCGCGATATTCATGAAGAATTGAAAGCAGCCGGTTATGACGTGGCGCGTAAGAATATTGACTTGAATCAGCCGATTAAGAATATCGGTATTTACCAGATTCGCCTTGTGTTGCACCCTGATGTGGAACAAACGATTCAGGTGAATATCGCTCGTTCTCAGGAAGAGGCTAAAAAGGCTTTGAAAGCGGCTGCTAAAAAAGAAGAAAAAGCGCAAGCTGAGGCCGTGAAAGCGTCCGAAACAGAGGAACAACCGGCTCCGGTTGAAACCGAACAGGTTGAAAACGCTTAAAAAAGGGCGTTGACGCTTTTTTTAAGTCAAAAGCTTTGAAATTCTCCCCGTTCTGATGGACGGGGAGTTTTTTTCTTTCATTTTTATCTTTCTTTCTCTGATGAAAAGTAAAGGGACTTTATTACAAGAAGCGTTACGACAAAAGAAGGGCGGCGGTGTTTTCGTCATAAGCGCCTATAAAAAAAGTGGCGCGTTTTGGCACCACTTTCAACGGTTTCTTTTTCACTTTTTCAAAAAGGTTAATCCCCGATAATTGATTCCGCGCGGCTTTTAATCACCCAAGGATCTTGCACGGATTCGAATTTGACTTTTGATGTACCCGTTCCGGAAAAGTAAATCGTGGCATAGCCGAAAAGCCGACCTAAAACGGATTGTCTTATTTCAACCGATTCGATTTTCGCGTTTTTCAATTCTTCCGTTCTAACGCTGATAATCCCTTCACGGCAAATAACTCTTTTGTTGGTTATCACCATTTCTGTTTTTCGTAATTTAAGGAAAAGGTAGGCCGGCCATATAAGTAAAATAATCGTTACATACAGCAATGAAGGATCGTTTTGCATATCCGGATATGATAAATAGGCTAAGAGAAAGAAAATAGCAAATAAGCTCCATAATACGACTTTAACATAATTAAACCAATGCAATTTTGCAACTTCTTTGATTTCTTCATCTTTGGATAAAGTTTCTTGAACGTATGACATTTTTTATCCTTTCTTTTATAAGGGGGCATGTAGACACAATTTTTTGAAAAAGTGTGTTTTCTCTCTTTTCACGATAATTCTATTCTCCGCCCGCCTCCTGTCAAGTAAAAATTGTATTTTCTTTAAAAAAATGAAACTTTTTCTCTGTTTTCTGCCTTTTTTAAAAAGAAAAAACAAAATGTAAAAAGGTTTTATGTCTGTTTTCTTCTCTGTTGTTTTGGCTTTTCATCTTTATTAAAGTATATGGTGCATAAAAGTTCTACTCGGTTAAAAGAAATGCTTTTCAACCTATGAATGACTTTTTCGGGGATAAAAACGGCTGTGTTCTGCGGCGCTTGGAAAGGTTATACACGATTATAGGAGTCTTCCAAACGGACGATATCTTCTTCATCCAGCGTTTTCCCCGCCTGAACTTCTATGAAAATGACAGGTTCGTTCGTTTCGTTGCTCATTCTATGAATGGCTTCCACGGGGATAAAAACGGCGGTGTTCTGCGGCGCTTCAAAAGTTTTTTCTTGCACAGTCACAGTTCCCGTTCCCTGAACAATAATCCAATGTTCGCTTCTGTAATGATGAAGCTGAAGAGAAAGTTTTTGATGCGGAAAAACCGTTATCTTTTTAACGATAAATTCCGATCCGGTTTCTATAACCTCCCAGCTTCCCCATGGACGATTATCTTTTTGTCCTTTTTGATAGGTGACAGACATTTTTTCTCCTTATTTTATAGGGCTAAAAAACAAGCCCTTGTTTTTGCAAGGGCTTGTCTGTTTTTTTAGAAGTAAATTTTTACCTTTGCCGAGGCGGTGTGCGATTCCATTTTCTTTCTGATTTCCAAATCATATCCTAAAGAAAATTCATAGCTGCCGTCAATTTCAAAGGTAATGCCGACTCCCGCCGTGAATGCCGCTTTGGAAGGTTCTTCCCCTTCAACCGTATAGGTGGAGCCGTTCGGCAAAGAAACTAAAGTCGTTCCTTTATCCGACTTGATATCATATGTTCCACCGATTCTGATTTCCGGATAGAAATAAGAACGGCTGGAAAATTCATAAGTTTCTCCGTAACGGATTTGCGCGACGGCCGTGATTGTATCCGTCTTGTTTTCGCTGATTTTCTGTCCCAGAAAATCCGTGTAGGCGTCTTGTTCCAAATGATAGTAACGGACACCGACAACCGGCGTCAGGGCCAGTCCCGCTACATCGTAGCCGATTTCAAGTTGCGCCCCGTAAGAAGTCATATCAAAAGTGCTTTCCCCGTCCAAAATCGAAGAGGCGAGGGCGATTTGCTTCTTGTCGGTTTGTTCACCCCAACCATAAGAACCAATCACATCGATAAAGAAGTTATTCGGTTGATATTTGGCGTAAACAAAAGCCGTTTGCATTTCAATTTCGTTCTTACGCGTATGGCCTTCCAACTTCACGGAAGATTTGTTGTAAGAATAGCCAATCCCGCCCAGAACATCTTGAGCCAGTTGAACGTCGATACCGACGGCGCCGCCGACTGTCTGACTTCTGAAAGCGTCAATTAAAACCTTGTCCTCTTGCTTTTTATTCGTGTGGTTAAAGTATCCTTGCGCCCAAAAGCCCGAGTTGGCAAACTTGTCACCGCTGTTTAATCCGCTGTAAGCGTGGAAAGCAGGATTCCCCAAACGATTGGCGACGGTTTCAATTAACATACTTTGGTTGTTAAACGCCGTTTGCCGTGTCAAACCGACCGTATCCGGCGCCACAAGAGACAACATATTCAAATAGCTTGTCTGAACGGTGGTGTCTGTTGATTGCGACAGTTGTTCCAAATAGCCGGCCACTTGCTCAATTTCTGTTCCGCTGGGGAAAGCGGCTCCGTCCAAATACGCTTTGGCAATAGCCACCTGATTTGAATCTCCTCCCATGGCTTTCGTGGCGTCCGACCCGTCCGTGGACAATGTTGCGATATAGCACAGACCATTGCCTTGCGGACATTCAATTTTGGAAAAATTATAACGATTGTTTGTCATCGTGAATTTGTCAGAGTCCAACGCCTCCGTCGTTTCGATGAATTTGAAAATGGTTCCTTCATTCTTGAGCGATGTCCATTTTTCAATGGTAATGTTAATTTGCGCCGTGTCTGTAACGGTAACGGCGTTGGCGTTGATGCGCCCGTGAAGAACGGAAGGATCCGTTACCACTTCGCCGGCCGTTGTTGTTGCGGATTTCGGAATATTGACGGAAACGACCGCTCCTTTTCCCAAGGTTAAGTTGTTTTCCAAAGTTAAAACATTACTGCCCAAATTCAAGCCGGAGCTGACGGTTAAATCATACATGGTTACCGGCGCTTGAATTTCCAAGCTTTTGAGCGATAAAAGAGAACTCGTGTTGAAGGTTAAATTCTTGGCGAGTGTTTCGGAAATGACCCACGAAGTTCCTTCCGCCGTGAAAGTTCCGCTAAATTCCGCAGTTCCGTTAATGTTCATTGTGATATCATTGCCGTTTAACTGGAAATCTCCGCCGACGGTTAAGTTGTTCGCCGTAAATGTTGAACTGTCTTTTAAAGTAAGCGAACCGGAATCCAATTTCCAATTTACGCCGTTTTCCCACAGAACATTTTCGTCATCTATTCTTTCTTTTACAAAGGACACATTGCCGATATTGACGTCACTGCCCGCAATATTGATAGCGCTGTTTTCGTTTGTCATGAAAATAGTCACGGCATCGCCGTCCTCAGTCCCCAAGTTAATGGTGCCGCCGTTAAAGACAATGTTTCCTGGTGTGTATTGATAAATTTCGGAATTTTGATGAAAACCGGTTTTGTTTCCGTCGCTTGCGTTGATAATCATATCAACGGCGTTGTCGATGGAACCGTCCGCATTGCCGACAATCAACTGCGAATTATCCAAAAACAGGCCGTTTGTTAAAGAAAAATCATTGCCTGTTTGATGTCGGATAATAGCATTGTTATTAAGCTCAATGAAAGAAAATTTAGAGGAAGAAACATCTTCTATTGTCGAGCTTGTGTTTTCAATGTAGGCATAATCATTTAAGACAACATACGAAACAGCTAATTCCCCAGGACCTCTCATAGAAACATTGGTTTTAGCATTCATTTCTATCAGATAAGTTCCTGTAAATTCGGCGTCAGTGTTATCATTTTCTTTTCCTGAGATGATTAAATTTCCCGTTCCAGACTGATAAATAGTGGCTGTGTCACTGCCACCGGCTTCCCCCATTTTCATTTTCACACCCTTCAAAGAGATATCCCCCGTATTTAAGTCGTCGGAAACAATGGTGGATACGCCACTTAAATTTAAAGAGGAATTTGAAATTAAAATGTTGTGTTTTCCTGCTTGTTCATTGTTGGCATAAAGAGAAGACGTTTTTCCGGAATCGGTCCCCGATAAAGTCAAATTTGTATTATCAATAATAATATCTCCTTGTGTATTATTAAGGTAGATACTGGAATTATTTAAAGTTATAGTCGATTGTTTGTCTTTTTCGGACGTACCTATGATTTCTATATTCCCGTCAGAAAATCTTTGAATGGCAGAGGCTCTGTTGGCGCCGTCCAACGTCATAGTGACGCTGGTTAACTTAAAAGTGCCGGCATTGGTCGTACCTTCACCAAAATTGATGAAAGAATCTATCAACTCAAAATTCTTGACGTTAGAAATAGTGAAGTTTCCGTTGTCGGCGGCATGATACAATGTCGCAGTGTGAAGGAAAAAATTGCTGTTTTCAATTACAAAATCCAAATCAGATGAATCTGCATTCATGGAAATATTGGTGGCAACCCCTAATTTGACATCGCCACTTTCGGCGGTCAATAGCACATTCATCGCAGAGGTATCGGTCACAGTGTTATGAATATTGATATCCCCGTAAGAAATAACTTCTCCTTTTGTTATTGCGAAGGCTGAAGTGCTTTCCATGGAAAATCCGTTTGACATGGTAAAAGGAGTCTCCTCGTTTGGCCATGTAACATCTAAAACGATTCCGTCTCCTAACGTTAAAGCATCTATTCTGGGGTTTGTTTTGCTATCAACAATGTAATATCCTTGATTATCTCCGGTGTTGGTCAATTCCCCCGTGGACGGAAGAGAAAGAGGAACCGGCTCTTCCCCCTCTGCAAAAGCGGGTGATGTAAAAAACGGCGATGCCAAAGAACACAAGGCGATAAGAGAAACAGAAGTTATTAACTTTGAATAGGAAATGCATTTTGTCATATTGAAATTTTCCTTTATATTTTAAAACTAAGCTAGTTTACA
>CAVDQP010000008.1:8994-11353 GCA_963611245.1 Holdemanella biformis | reverse complement strand
GCGATTTTATCGAAAGACAGTTCCTGTAAAACTTCTTTTTTCAAGGTGATGTTGTCCCTTTTTCCGCTTTGAAGAGTAGGCAAAGTATCTCGATAAAGTATTTTTTGAGGCAGGCACAGTTCGGAAATCTTATGTTCTTTGGCGTAAGAACGGAGTATTTCCGAATCTAAAGCTTTGTTGTTGGTGACCAAAATAATTTGTTCCCCTTTTTTCGGGTGAGGAATGGCGACCGCGCCGTAAAAATAATCCGCGGAATTTTCACCGCTGGCGTTGTGGGCCAACAATTCCACCGAAGTTAAAGAAACCATTTCTCCGGCCAATTTAGCAAATCTTTTGACTCGATCCAAAATGTAAACATACCCGAAATCGTCCACGCGCACAACATCTCCCGTGGCATACCACCCGTCTTGCGGCGGAACGATTTTTTCGGGAGAATCGGCATAAATATAGCCGAGCATGACATTCGGTCCTTTGACTGAAAGAACGGCTCCTTGTTCGATTCCTTCCTGTTTTTCCAAACGGTATTCCATTCCCGGAATAAAACGACCGATGGAATTAGGACGGTAAAAAATACACGTGTCCATTGTAATAACGGGCGAACATTCCGTTGCGCCGTATCCTTCCAAAATGCGAAGGCCGAATTTTTCGGCGTAAACGGCGCGCGTGTCGTTTTTAACGGCTTCTGCTCCGCCCAAAAGAAAACGCATCGTCCGAAAATCATAAGAATGAGCGTGGCGCGCGTATCCTTTCATAAAAGTATCCGTGCAGAACATAATGGTGGCTCCCGTTTCATAAAGCAACTCCGGCACAATTTTATAATGCAAGGGAGTAGGGTAAAGAAAAACGCCGGCGCCCGTCATCAAAGGCATTAAAGAGCCGATAGTCAACCCGAAACTGTGAAACATCGGAAGGGCGTTGAAAACCAAATCTTTTTTTGTTATGTAATTGATTGTTTGATATTGGGCGATGTTGGAAACCAGATTTCGCTGACTTAAAACAACGGCTTTCGGCGTTCCTTCAGAACCGGAGGTGAAAAGAATTACGGCTTGTTTTTTCGAATCTTGAACCGCCGGTCGATAGCCGATAAGATATTTTCCCCAACTGATGATTTTATTCATCAAAGAAACGCCGGTAAATAAATCTTCCGTGTAAACAATTTGGATACCTTTATCCAACAAAGCATCTAACAAAGATCCGGCTTTAATGTTTTCAATAAAGGATTTAGAGGTGATAATCGTTTTCAAACCGACCGTTTGACAAACGGAAAGAATGTTGGCAGATCCCATTGTCGGATTCAGCATGGCCGGCACCTGTCCCAACGCGGATAAAGCCATAAAGCAGATAAGATTGTCCAGACTGTTCGGAATAAAAATGCCGATATGATCCTGATATTTCCCTAAAGTTTTCAAATGATCGGCCAAAATGTAAATGTTTCGCAGCAATTTTGAGTAAGAATACTTTTCGCGCCGGATGTCCTCCGCCACAAAACGATGTCCTAAAAAGCCGCCGTAAAGACGGTTGACGGACAAAAACCGTGTAAACAGAGTGTCTTTTTTATTCCACCTTGTCTGAAAACAAGCGGCCAGCAAAATATCCGACAGTAAAGTTGAAATATATTCCTGATTTTTACTATACGCCGGTTTTATTGTAAAAGGAACGGCGTCGCCGATGAAAAGACGCACTTTATGGAAAAAACAAGATGGCAGATTTTCTTTTGATGCCGAAAAAAGCCCGTATTGCGTTCCTTCAATCCACACGGGGACAATCGGCGCTTTTGTTTTGTCGGCAATAAGGCCGGCGGTCTCGTCCACCTTTTCCAAATTACCGGTTTTGGACGGCAGACTTTGAGCAAACATCACACAAGATTGTTTTTCTTCCAACAAACGGCAAACTTCTTGCACATCAGAGGCTTCTTTTGCGTTAAAAGGCCGAAACCGCTTGCTTGCATTCAGAAAAAGGCGGAGAAAGAAAAATTTTATTCCTTTTTGTTTGTAAAAAAAAGTCGGAGTTAAAATAAGAACCTCTTCCGGCAAAAAAGCGTATAAATAAAGAATGTCCGCAAAGCCGGAAAAATTCGACAGGTAAAGATGCGGCGCGGAAAGTCTTTTCTTTAAGCTTTGCCGAGAAGAAAAGGAGACGCCGAACATTTGAAAAAAATGTTTTAATGCTCTTTTAAAATATTTTTTTGCAACGGATTTTATCTGCATGGGTTTATCGTTTCTCTTTTTTATCCAAGTATTTTCACGCCCGTGTCATTAGGCAAAACCAAGCCGAAAAAGCGTTTTTCTGATTTTCGTTTTTTCGTAACGAAATAAGCATATCAAAAACAACGGGGCAGATGCAAGATTTTTATCCGTCT
>CAVDQP010000008.1:0-8984 GCA_963611245.1 Holdemanella biformis | reverse complement strand
GGATTATTTCTTGAATATTTCTTTAAAAATGTCTTAAAGAATGACGCTTGACGCGCCGTCGGCTTTGCGGTATCTTTGCCTTTGCCGATAAGTAAAAAGGCCTTTTGATGAAAAGAATAAGGTCGAAAATTTGAAAAAATGACGGCAAAAAAAGTGAAATAAAGGTTGGAAAGTAAGGTTGGAATGTATGGAAAAAATTGAAAAACCGGAATTGCTTTTGCCGGCCGGTTCTTTACAACGATTGAAGACGGCGGCTTTATACGGAGCAGACGCGGTGTATGCCGGTGTGCCGGCTGTGTCTTTACGGGCTAAAACTTCTATTTCCATGGAAGAAATGGAAGAAGGGATTTGTTTTTTACATTCTTTGAATAAAAAGATTTATCTGACTTTAAATTTATTCACGCACAATCGGGATATTGAAAATCTTGAAAAGTTTGTGGACAGGTTAAAATATCTTCGTCCGGACGGCGTGATTATCGCCGATTCCGGCGTTTTTGACTATGTCGGCGATTGTTTGCCCGATTTGCCCAGGCATGTGTCCACGCAAGCCAACGTTTGTTCGTGGCTGACGGTGAAGGCGTGGCAAAAAAGAGGGGCTTCTTTGTGTGTTTTGGGCCGAGAGGTCCCCTTGTCCGAAATTCGTGAGATTCGAAAAAAATGTCCTGATATTCGTTTGGAAATGTTTATCCACGGGGCGATGTGTATGAGCTATTCCGGACGGTGTCTTATTTCCAACTTTTTGACGGGCAGAAGCGCGAATCAAGGAAAATGCGCCCATTCCTGCCGTTGGAAATATAAAATGTATTTGGAAGAGGAAAATCGACCGGGGGAGTTTTTTGAACTGTTTCAAGATGATCATGGCAGCTATTTGATGAATTCGCGGGATTTGTGCGCAATGCCGGTTTTGAAAGAGGTTTTGGAAAGCGGCGTTAATTCTTTAAAAATAGAAGGGCGCAATAAATCCGAACATTATGTGGCCGTGACGGCACATGCGTATCGCCATGCTATTGATTCTTATTACAGTCGACCGGAAAGTTTTAATCCGAAGGATTTTATGGCGGAGTTGGAAACTTTGCAAAACAGAGGCTATACAACAGGTTTTCTTTTAGGCAACGCCGGTCCCGAAAGCCAAAATTATGACGCGACGGCCAGCACCGGTGCTTGGCGGGCGGCCGGTCAGATATCAGGCTATGATAAACAAGGACGAATGATTTTAACCATTCGACATAAGATTAAAAAAGGTATGGAGTTGGAATTTCTTTCTCCTTTTGCTTTTAAACCGTTCAAAATCACGGTCGGTGATTTTTATGACGAAAGAAACGGCCAGCCTTTGGAAGAAATATCCTGCGGTCGTCCGGAACAAAAAATTCTGCTTTCTTTGAAAGCAGTGATGAAAGAAGCCAAGAAAGGAGCGATGAAAGAAATGATTGATTCAAGCGCTTCTTTGAATGCGGCGCCAATCGAAAAGCTACAAAAAATGTTGCCGCCGCTCTGCGTTTGCCGAACAAAAGAAGAAACAGCCTTGTGATAAAAAACGTCGTTCAATGATTTTGGACTATGTTTTCGTTGTTTTCCCGTTGCTCTTTCAGATGATTTTCGTTGTTTGCCTTTTTCTTGGAAAATTTCAGACAAAAGCTTGACTTTTTTTCAGGCAAAAGAGGAAAGGTCTTTGAACCAACCGTCTAAAGCGTTCAAAGCTCGGGCGGCATACAGTTCTTTTTTGTCGCGTCCTTTTTTCTTCTTTTTCCCGTCGTCAACGATGGGCGGAAAAATGCCGAAATTGATGTTCATCGGCTGAAAGGTGTCGACATTTCCGTGCGTTACATGGCGCAACATCGCGCCTATCGCCGTTTCTTCGGGCGGAAGAGGCGCTTGTTCGCCTTTGATTTCAAAAGCGGTGAACAGACCAGCCAAAAAGCCCATGGCCGCGCTTTCAATATACCCTTCGCAACCGGAAACTTGTCCCGCCAAACGAATATGAGGCCAGCTTTTGAACGCAAGCCTGTTATCCAACAACACGGGGGATTTTAAAAAGGTGTTGCGATGAATGCCGCCCAAGCGGGCAAAAACAGCGTTTTCAAGCCCCGGGATTTGTGTAAATACCCGCTTTTGCGCTCCATAGGTCAGTTTGGTTTGAAAGCCGACCATATTCATCAATCGACCGTCCTTTGTTTCTTTTCTTAACTGCACAACGGCGTAAGGACGGGTATTTTCTTGATGCGGATTGCGCAAACCCATCGGTTTCATCGGGCCGAAAGCTAAAGTGTCCGGTCCTCTGGCGGCTAAAACTTCCACGGGCAGGCACCCTTCAAAATAACCGGTGTTTTTTTCCCATTCTTTAAAAGGAACGGTTTCTTCCGTCTTTAAAAGATGAACAAAATGGTCGTATTCTTCTTTGGTTAAAGGACAATTCAAATAGTCTTCTTTGTCGCCTTTGTCATAGCGGGATTGATACCATGTTTTGTCTAAATTGACGGATTCGGTGTAAACAATCGGCGCGATGGCGTCGAAAAAGTGCAGACTGTCCGTTTGCGTTAATTCTTGCATTTGTTGCGCCATCTTGTCCGATGTCAAAGGACCGGTGGCAATAATGACGGGTGTTTTTTCCTCATCGTTCAGAAAATCGGACAACAGCGCCTCTTGATGAACAATCTGAATAAGAGGGTGAGACTGCAGCTTTTGTGTGATTTCTTCTGAAAAAGCGTTTCTGTCAACGGCTAAAGCGCCGCCAGCCGGCACTTTGTGCTTGTCCGCCGTTTGCATGATAAGAGAATGAGCTCTGCGCATTTCCTCGTGCATCAGACCGACGGCGTTGTGCTGATAATCATCGCTGCGCAAGGAATTAGAACAGACAAGCTCGGCAAAATAAGCGGTTTTATGTGCCGGCGTTGTCTTTTCCGGCCGCATCTCAAATAAAGTGACTTCAATTCCTCGGCAAGCCAGCTGCCATGCCGCTTCCGAACCGGCCAAACCTGCGCCGATGACGACGGCTTTGTTTTTTTGTTGTGTTTTCATAAGCTTTTCTTTTATAGTATCTGTTAAATATGATTTTTAATGTGTATCTGATTTTAAGGGATAATTCAATTTAAAAAATGAAATACGGCTTTATCATGGCGGTGGCGTTTTTGTGCTTTTTCGTTTCGGGCGCAAAGGCGCAAGATGTCTCTTTGGAAAGTTCTCCTGCCCTTGGGCGTTTTGATATGGCAAAGCTGAAGGATAAAGACCCTGTTTTTGATTTTGTCGACCGGTCGGACTGGGTGGCTTTGGGAAAAATGTATGAAGAAAGGTTTCATGACAAAAGACAGGCGTTTAAATATTATTACGAATCGGCTTTGGCTGCGGACGCGGAAGGACAATTTCGATTGGCGGCTTTATATGAAAGCTTTTCCGATAAGAACAACGACAGAATAGTATCTTGGTTGGAAAAGGCGGCGAATCAAGGACATTTGGAAGCGCAATTCGCTTTGGGAAAAATTTACCATTTCGGACGAAAAGGCATTCTGCCGGATTTTAAAAAGGCTGTTTTTTGGTATAAAAAAGCGGCGGAACAAGGAGATAAAGAAGCTTTGCGCAATATGGATCTGATTTTGGACAGTGCGTCTGTCAAATCAAAAGTCACCGGCGACGATAAATGGGATCTGCAATGGTATAAAAAGTTTGCCAAATCCGGCGACGCCGAAAGTTTGTATGAGCTGGCAAAAGCTTTGGAAACGGGAGCGCATGGTATCAGAGTCGATAAAGCAGAGGCTAAACGTCTGTATCAGGAAGCCGCTAAAAAAGGCTATATTGAAGCTCAATGTCGTTTGGCGCATATTTTTTTGAAAGAAGGCAAGGAAAAAGAAGCTTTTAATTGGTATGAACAAGCTTCTTTAATGGATTATGCTTTGGCGCAAAAGAAACTGTCCGAATTTTACGCAAAAGGAATCGGGTGCGATATGGATTTGGAAAAGTCCTATTTATGGCTGTATTTGTCCACAACTTCAATGTTTCCCTTTAAGACGGAAGAAGAACTTTTTGCCGTATCTCCGGAACTAAAAAAGGCTTCTTTGCTTTTAACAAGGCAAAAAAGAGAAGAAATTATGCGGCAGGCTTCCCCGTTTATTCAGAAAATGCGTCCTTACGCTTTGGAAAAATAAATAAATGGAATATCAACAGATCAATATCCCGCAAACCAGCCTGACGGAAAAGAGTGAAAAAATTCAATCTCTTTTGCGCCTTCACCCGATGGTGGCGGCGCCGATGGCCGGCGTGACGGACGTGCCTTTTCGGCGGATTGTCCGCTCTTTCGGACCGCAGCTGATTTATTCCGAAATGGTGGAGGCGGAATGTCTTTTATGCCATACGCAACGGGAATTAAAAAGGTTGGGGAATTTACAAGAGTTCTTCCCGATGGTGGTGCAGCTTTTGGGAAGAAAAAAAGAACAAATGGCGCGCGCCGCCCAAATTTTGGAGCAAGAAGGCGCTTTTGCTCTTGATATTAACATGGGGTGTCCTGCGCAAAAGGTGCTGCGTTCCCAAAAAGGCGCCGCTCTTTTAAAAGAAACGGGGACGGCCATGGAATTGACAGAGGCGGTTGCTAGTCAGGTGGCGATTCCCGTCGGTGTGAAAATCAGAAACGGTTGGTCTGAAAAATGGAATGAAACAAACGGTTTTGACATCGGCGAATTTGCCTTTCATCTTCAACAATCGGGCGCTTCTTTTCTGGCTGTTCACGGGCGGACGGCGCAAAACGGGTATGCCGGAAAAGCGGATTGGAATTGCGTTAAGCGCGTCAAACAAGCGGTAGATGTTCCCGTTATCGGCAACGGAGATGTTTTATCTTTTCAAGAAGCTTTTGATAAACAATCTTTAAGCGGGTGCACAGGCGTGATGATAGGGCGCGGTCTTTTAGGACGGCCGTGGTTGCTTTCTGTTATGGAAGAAAAAAACGCGTCGAAAAAAGAGGGGGATTTTGCGCCGCCGCCGGAGTTTTCTTCTTTGGCGCAGGTTATTTTAGCGCACTTTCGTGAAATGATGGCGTTTTACGGAGTGCCTCATGGCATTTTTGTTGCGCGCAAGCATTTATGTTGGTATGCTGAAGGAAAATCAGGCGCAAAAGAATTTAAATCAATGATTTTAAAACAAACGGACGCTTCTGTAATGGAACAAATGATAACGGATTTTTTTGAAAATGAAAAATAAAGAAAAAGACATAGGCGATAGTGATAAAAATCTTTTTTCTCCGAAACAAAAGGGCGAAACAAACGTTTCTTTGACTGCAAAAAGAAACGGTATCGGTTTTGTTTTTGAAGAATATTTAAGGGAATTTTACGCGGCGCAGGATTTAAATTTTATTACGCCTCAACTGTATGAAAAAATTATTCAAGAGGTGGAAAGGCCTTTGTTGCTGGTTACTTTGGAAGTTGCAAAAGGAAATCGCAAACAGGCCGCGTGTTTGTTGGGCATCAACAGAAATACTTTCTTAAAAAAAATGAGGCTTTTGGGGTTGGACGAAAAATACGAATCCGAGACAGCTTCCGCAACAAACAAAAAAAGAACGCTTTTGAAAAACAAAAAGTCTTTGACGGAGCAAAAGAAAAAAAGAGGGACTGAATGAAAATCATTGTTTGCGGTTCGGGACCGACGGGCGTGGCCATCTGTAAGTATTTGTCGGAGGAAGCTCATGAAATTGTCTTGATTGACTCCGATAAAGAGCTTTTAAGCGATATGAATATGACCATGGATATCCGAACGATTGTCGGCAATGCGTCTTATCCCGATGTTTTGCAAAAAGCGGGTGCGGACAGAGCGGATATTCTGATCGCCGTGACGGACGATGACGCATTGAATATGATGATTTGTCAAATGGCAAAGACTGTGTTTCATGTGCCTTTAAAAATTGCTCGGCTGCGGTGTAAAGAGTATGGAAAACCGGCGTTTCAGAAAAGTTTGCCGGCGGATATTTTAATTTCTCCGGAAGACGAAATAGTTTCTTCTATTTTGTATAACTTGAAGGTGTCCGGCGCGTTGGAGGTTGTGCCTTTGGCCAATTCAAAAGTGTCGTTTTTGGGTATGTTGTGCGCTCAAGGGGCGGCGCTTGACGGCATAAGTTTGAAAAGCCTTTTCCAAAAATACGGCGATTCTTTTATCAAGATGATAAAAATCATTCGGGCGGGAGCGGAGCTTCCTTTGCAACCGGAAACAAAAATACAGTCGGGTGATGAGGTGTATTTTATGACGTCGGGAAAAACGGTTGAAAAGGCCGTGCGTTTATTTCAACCGGAATCTTTTCGTATGCGCCGTTTAATGATTTTCGGTGCAGGCAGTATCGGTTTTCCTTTGGCTTTAAGATTGGAGGCGGAAAAATATCCCTATCAGGTGACTTTAATAGAAAAAGATGTCCGACGCGCCAAGGAAATTTCTGAAAAATTGTCGAATACTTTGGTGTTCGGCGGCGGCGCTTTTAATATGAACCTTTTGAACGAAGCGCAGATACAAAATACAGATGTCAGCATCGCGTTAACCAGCGATGACGAACATAACATTTTGATGTCTATTGTGGCCAAAAAAAACGGGGTAAAGCGGACTTATACTTTGCTGGGAAAATCCGATTACGATTCTTTTGTGCGGGAATTGGGGACCGATGTGGTGATAGACGCCAGCTCTGTCGCCGTTTCAACGGTATTGCGGCATATTCATAAGCAAGAAGTCAAAACCGCTTATTCTCTTCAATCCAACATAGGTGAAATTATTGTGGCGTCTGTGACGGCTCAATCAAAAAGCGTCGGCAAAAAAGCGTTGGAAATGAAAATCAACGGCGGTCTGTTGTGCTGTCTTTTCAGAAAAGGTAAATTGATGAAGTTGACAAAGAAAACGGTGATTAAAGAAAAGGACGATTTGGTGTTGTTTTTGAACACGGGCTTTGATCGTCAGATTGAAAAAATATTTTAAGTTCACGGAAAATTCGGATAATATATTCGAATCTTAAAGAAAGTATCACGGAAAGGATAAAAAATGAAAAGCGAGAAAAAAACACAGGAATCTTTTATTTCCTATTTGGTTGAAAATAAAACGCCGGTCACGGTTTTTCTGCTGTATGGCGTGAAATTGCAAGGGATTATAACGGACTTTGACGCGGATTCTCTGCTGTTGAGAAGAGAAGGGCACACACAACTTGTTTACAAACACGCCGTTTCAACCATTATGCCGACGGGTTCCGTTCACGTGTTTGGGGATTAGTTGCGTGTCTGCCACGAAAGCTTTTGTTCTGCTGCCTGTTTTAAAAAACAAGATAAGTGCGCTTCGAACGCCGGAAGAACGCATGGAGGAGGCGATTCGGCTGACGTGTTCCATCGGGCTTGAGGTGGCGGAAAAGCGTTTGGTCTTTTTGCGTGAAATCAAACCGCAAACTTATATCGGCGGTGGCGTTGTTCAAGAATTGTTCAATCAAATACAATCGGAAAATATTGAAGTGTTGATTGCCGATTGTGCTTTATCGCCTTTGCAACAAAGGAATTTGGAAAAAGCCTTAAAATGCAAGGTGATTGACAGAACGGCTTTGATTCTGGAAATTTTCGGGCAAAGAGCTCGCACAAAAGAAGGCGCCTTGCAAGTGGAAGTGGCTCATCTGACGTATCAAAGATCTCGACTGGTGCGTTCTTGGACGCATTTGGAACGGCAAAGAGGCGGCGCCGGCTTTTTGGGCGGTCCCGGAGAAAAACAAATAGAAATGGATCGCCGTCTGATTGATGAAAAATTGGTTCGGCTGAAAAAAGAGTTGGAAAATGTAAAAAAGACTCGTTCTTTGCAAAGAGTGAAGCGACAAAAAGTGCCTTTTCCCGTCGTGGCGTTGGTGGGATATACAAACGCCGGAAAATCAACGTTGTTTAACGCGCTGACTCATGCCGATGTGTATGCAAAAGACCAACTGTTCGCCACTTTGGATCCGACCATTCGTCAAGTGGAACTGCCGTCCGGACAAAAAATTCTGCTTTCCGACACGGTGGGCTTTATTTCCGAATTGCCGACGGAGCTGGTGGCCGCTTTCAGAGCCACTTTGGAAGAAGTTTTGCAAGCCGACGTGCTTTTGCATATTCGTGACGCGTCCTCTTCTCAAAAGGAAGCGCAGAAAAAAGATGTCGAGGAAGTTCTGAAAAGCTTGGGACTGAAAGAAGAAGTCGAAGCCGGTTTGAACGAGGTTTACAATAAAATAGACCTTGTGGACGATATGGAAATAAAAACGCTGAAAGGGTGCGCCTTAAGAAAAGAAAATATCCTTTGCGCATCGGCTCTGACGGGCGAAGGATTAAAGGATATCCTGTCTTTTTTGGATAAGATACTGGCTGTTTCTTGGATTGATACGGAAATTCTTATTCGTCCGGAAGAAGGAAAAGAACTGGCTTGGTTATATGAACACGGCCGCGTCGAGACGCGTTTGGACACCGAGGAGGGGATTTGTCTGAAGGTAAAATTGCGTCCGGAAGATATTAAAAAATTGGAAAAAAGAAAATATCTTTAGCTTTTTGTTGATAAAAAAGAGAAAAAAAATATAGAAAAATCAATGACTTTTCAATGCGAGGCGTTAAAAATAAAAATATTTTTTGAAAATGAAAAAAAAGTGTTGACGAGCGTATAAAAAAGGATTATTGTCCAACCATTCTTTTTGAGTGTGTAGCTCAGTCGGTAGAGCATCTGACTTTTAATCAGAGGGCCCCGGGTTCGAGCCCCGGCACGCTCACCATTTCAAAAATCGGAAGTTTGTGCTTCCGATTTTTTTGTATCTGTTCCTGTTTTTTTGAAAAAAAGTTGAAGTTGGTTTGTTCCTGCTCAAAGGAAGAAAAAAAAGTTAAAAATCTTTATCAGATGATAAAAAGGCTTTAGACTTTTGTCCTAAAAATTGCTATGCTTGAAAAAACGGAGGACTTATGAAAACATTTTATCCTTTAATTTGGCGAGAAGAGCAATTAAAAAACGCGGTTGCGCATGATTGGTTTTCCGATTATGAC
>CAVDQP010000007.1:16123-20629 GCA_963611245.1 Holdemanella biformis | reverse complement strand
GATGACTTTTGTTTTTTTGATGGTAGCTTTGCTTTTATGGATAAATAAATATCTTTGAACAGGTGAAAAATGTCGGCTGCCCCTTCTAAAAGGCTTGGAAAAATTCCCTCGATTCGTCGTCTCCCCAGATATTTGAAATGTTTGGAGGAATATGACAAACAGGGACGAAAAATGATTTCCTCCACGGAATTTTCAAAAGATTTAAAATGGTTGCCGATTGTCGTGAAAAAAGATTTGCAAATTGTTTCTCCACCGACGAAAAAAAGAACGGGATACGATGTAAAAGGAACGATTGCGGCGATTGAACGCTTTTTGGCTTGGGAAAAACCGATGCCGACGGTGTTGATAGGCGTCGGACATTTCGGTATGGCGTTGTTGCGCTATGGTAAGTTCAAAGGGTTAAATTTTCTGGCCTCTTTTGATACGGACGCGAACAAACAAGGGCTGTGCGTCGGCGGAGTCAAAGTTTTGCCGATGTCCGACATTCAAGATTTTATTCGCACGCATACCGTTGAAATCGCGGTTTTGACGACCCCCGGGGAGTGCGCGCAGGAAATCACAAATGATTTAGTTCGTTTCGGCATAAAGGCTATCTGGAATTTTACGTCCAAACGCTTGTCCGTTCCGGACGGTGTTTTTGTTCAAAGAGAGGATTTGTCGGCCGGTCTGGCGGAATTAACCGCGAAAATTAAACATATTCAGGGTGTGGAAGAAACATCTTTGTAAAAATCAATTTATCAATTAAAATCAGAATGAAAAATAAAGGAGAATTGAATGAAACCTCAAGATCATGCCGCTCTGTTTAAAAGAGAAGTTTTGGTCCGTTTGGTCAAGGCTTTTTTAACGGGGGACTTGAAAAACAATGTGGACCGAATACCGGTGGATATGCGTCCGAAAGACGCGCCGTCCGTTCGTTGCTGTATTTATAAAGAAAGGGCGGTGGCTCGTTCCAGATGTTTGGCGGGAATGGGATTGTCCATCGGTGATTCCGACGACGCTCGGTCTTTGGGCTCTTACGCTGAAGAAGCTTTGCAACGGCACACGTTGGAAGAACCGGTTTTGACGGTGATTGATATCGCGTGCAAGGGTTGTGTGCCGGCCAGATATGTCGTGACCGAGTATTGTCAGGCGTGTTTGGCGCGTCCGTGCGCGGTGAATTGCCCGTTCGGCGCGATTGATGTCAGCAAGGGCCGATCTCATATCGATCCTTTGAAATGTAAAAGTTGCGGCAAGTGTTCGGAAGTGTGTCCGTATCACGCCATTACAAAAATCGTTGTCCCGTGCGAGGAAGCTTGTCCCGTTCACGCTATTAACAAAAACGAGTTCGGAGTCGCCGAAATTGACACGGCCGAATGCACCAGTTGCGGCCGGTGTATGAGGGCTTGTCCGTTCGGAGCCGTTCAGTCCAGAAGCCAGATATTAGACGTCTTGTGCAAAATGAAAGAAGGCAAAAAATTGGTGGCGATGTTGGCGCCGGCAATCGCGGGACAGTTCCCCGTGTCTTTGGGAAAAGTGGCTCAAGGATTGAAAAAAATCGGTTTTCATGATGTGATTGAGGTGGCTCACGGGGCGGACGTGACGACGAAAAATGAAGCAAAAGAATTAGTCGAACGGTTAAAAAACGGAGCGCCGTTTATGACGACTTCTTGCTGTCCGGCGTATTATGAAACGGTCAAAAGACATATTCCGGAATTGTTGCCGTATGTTTCCAGCACGCGAACGCCGATGCATTACACCGCCGAAATTGTGAAAAATAAAGACGCGGAAGCCGTGACGGTTTTCATCGGTCCGTGTATGGCTAAAAAATATGAAGGCATTCATGACGAATTGGTGGATTATGTGCTGTCTTTTGAAGAGCTGGGCGCTTTGTTTGACGGATTTGGCATTGACTTAAACGAAATGGAAGAACTGGATATGGGGGCGTTGCCGTCCAAAGAAGGGCGGTCGTATGCCGTTACGACAGGAGTCGCCGCCGCCGTTAAGGTTTTAGCCGAAAAAGAAGGAATTGAAGTTAAGCCCGTCTATATCAACGGCTTGCATCCGGCGTCCATTCGCCAGTTAAAGGCGTTTATTAAAGCAGGGTGCCCCGGTAATATGGTGGAAGTGATGGTGTGCGAGGGCGGTTGCGTGGCCGGTCCTACGGTTTTAGGCAATCCGAAAACAACGGCCAAAGAGGTGAAAGCGCTGTCCGAACAGGCGCCGACTTTGGATAATTCGGAAAAATAGCTTTATTCCAAAAATCATCTTCGAATAAAAAAGGAAAGGCGGCTTCGGCCGCTTTTCTTTTGGCTGCTTCGCACGGCTTTTTATCAAAAAAAATCGGCAGCCGGAGCAATAAAGTTTCTGTTACAATCTGTTAAAATCTATTTTAATCCGTTAAAATAAAGCGCCGTTCGGCAAAGTATTGCTGACAAAAACCGTGTAGCCGTTTAAATAAGTGGCAAAAGCCGTCCATAAAAGATACGGAACCAACAATCCCGCCGCCATTTTTGATTCTTTTGCAAAGACTTTGATGGTCCATAAAATCAAAAACAACAGTATCAGAATGTCAATAAAGGCCAGCCATGGCATTTTCAAGTAGAAAAAGAAAAAGCTCCACGCGCCGTTGGCGACTAATTGAAAGGCAAACGGGCGAGGCGAAACTTTGTCCCAGACAAGACCGGCCGAGATGCCCATTAAAATATAAAGAAAAGTCCAAACCGGCATAAAAACGGCGGCAGGCGGCGTTAAAGGCGCCAGATTCAAGCTTTGATACCAAATCATGGTTGTCGGCGTCATATACCGGCTGCTTAAAAAACCGATTCCGAGACAAAGAAGAATTAAAAACCAGTAGCGGCTGAATTTTTGGAAAGAGTGCAAAGACATTTTTTTCTCCTCTTTGGTTGAGGCGTGTTGTTTTGTATCGGGAGGCAAATAAAGACGGCGACCTGAAAATGAATCTTTTTTCTGAAAGAAAAGATTTTTTCGTCCTTTTTGATATTGTTTTTTCAAACTTGTCGTCTTTTTCAAACTTACGGTTTAAAAGCGACAAAATCAAGCATCAATTCTATCGCTTTTTGGATAGTCTGCAAATCCAAAGGTCGGCTTAAATCGTGGCCGGCCTCTTTTAAAATCCATGTTTGAGCCGAGGCGGAAGAAAGCTTTTCACGGATTTTGAGAGATTTTTTAAAAGGCACTTGTTCATCTTTATCGCCGTTTATCAAAAGAGCGTATCCGTCGTAAGGAATACTTTCTTTTTGTAAAAGCAGATGATTTTTTCCTTCTTCAAACAATTGATACGACCAAACATATCCCAAAGTTTTTTCATTAGGCCCGATGATTTTTTTCGACCGCAGTTCCTCTTTGTTTTCTTCCGTCAGATAGAGATCCCAGACTTCCTGAGTGAAATCCAACGCCGGCGCCAATCCGATGAAAGCGGGGATTTTTTTCTGTCGAGCGATGCTGAGCAACACGGCAATCCACCCTCCAAAACTGCTGCCGACGGGGATAAACGGCATATCGATTAAAGCGTCCGTTATTTCCAAGGCGTCATTTAAATAAGTGCCGACTAAAATATCTTCAAAACCGCCGTCCGATTCTCCGTGGCCGGTTGCATCAAATGCAAAGTAAGCTTGGCCCGTTTTGATGCAAAATTCTTTGATAAAAGAGGCTTTAAAAGCTTGTTTTGACGACATAAAGCCATGCAAATACATAATGCAGGGACTTTTCCCTTCAATTTTTTCGTAAGATAACAGACGTCCGTCTTTTTTTCGAAAGTTTCCCTTCATTTTTCCCCCCCTTTAAAAAAGCCGTTTGTTTTTTAAGATTTTGAAATCGAGTTGACGGACTTTAAGACGCAAGTTCCCTGCAAAAGGTCGGACAATTCCCGACATAAGTCGGACAGTTCCTCTTTCGTCGCCGTTACGCCGACACGGTAAAAGTTTTTATACCGATGATAAAAAGGTTGATATTTCTTCAAAGAACAGGCGTATTGTTGCATTTTGCCGAAAGCTTTTTCGGCGGCGCGCGGATTCAGAAAAGAACCGACCTGCAGAAAATATTGTTTGTCTTCTCTTGCCATGGGACAATCCCCTTCAAAAGAGTCAAAATCCGGCAAAGTTTTATAAACAATCAGTTTGTCGTATCTTTCAACAATGACATTTTCGGGAAGGTCTTCGACTTCTTCCGGCAGTCGTTTTTCACCTTCCAAATCTGGCAAAAGCAGAACGGCTTTTGTTGCGGATTCCTTTTTATATTCGGAAATATAGGAAGTCGAGCAGGCAATCAAGCTGCAAAAACATAAAAAGAGAAGAGTTCTTTGTCCGCCGGTTTTCATATTTACTTGCCTTTAAGTTTTCTTTCGCTTAATATACACAAAGGCAAACAAAATGTAAACAAAAATGTTCGGTTAAAGCATTTATGAATTTTCTTTTTCGGGTTATTCAATCGTGTTGGAAAGGTTTTTTGAACATTCTTCTGCCGCCGCAATGTCCCGTTTGTCGTCGGTTGGTGGAAAAACAACATACG
>CAVDQP010000007.1:11060-16073 GCA_963611245.1 Holdemanella biformis | reverse complement strand
ATACGTTGTGTTCCGAATGTTTTAAAAAGATTCACTTTATCACGCCTCCCGTGTGTCGCGTGTGCGGCAAACCGTTTGTTTTTCTTCCGTCTGATGATAATAAGAACAAAAAGACTTTTTTCTGTCTTGCCTGCGCCAGTCAAAAATATTTTTTTAAAGCCGCGCGAGCCGGTGTTGTTTATGACACAGCTTCAAAAAAGATTATCTTGCCGTTTAAACACGCCGACCGGACAGATTTGGCGCATTTCATCTGCGGTGTGATGCAAAGCGCCGGAAAAGAACTTTTTCCAAAGGTGCAAGCCGTTTTACCCGTTCCGATACATAAGTTCAGATTGCTTAAAAGAAAATACAATCAATCGGCTCTTTTGGCACAAGAAATTGCCGATAAAGAAAACTTGCTCTATTTGCCGGACGCGTTGCAAAAAGTGACGCCGACGCAAAGTCAAGGACATTTGAACAGGAATAATCGGCGAAAGAATGTTCGTCATTCGTTTGCCGTCGTGAAAAAAGAACTGATTCAAGGAAAATCTCTTTTGTTGATAGACGATGTTTTTACAACGGGAGCCACGGTGAACGAATGCGCCAAAACTTTGAAAAAGGCGGGTGCTAAAGAGGTTTATGTGCTGACTTTCGCAAAAGTTTGCTGAAAAATACGTAAAAAGTAAAAAAATTCTTGCAATCCATAAAAAAACGCTTTATAAGAAAAAACAATACTTTATAGCTCAAACGAGAAATAAGGGTGGGGTTCAAAACTCCACTCTTTTTTCTTAAAAGGAGCGGGCTTTTGTTTTGGTGATCGGACGATTTTTTCTCTTTGGAAATAAAAAGTTCGAAATTGACAAAAAAGAAAAGGAAATAAGTGTGAGAGAAAATAAAAAATTGGAAGAAATCATCACTCCTTCGTTGGAAAGTATGGGGTATGATCTTGTTCGGCTGCTGTTTTTGGAATCGGACGGC
Source organism: Holdemanella biformis (assembly GCA_963611245.1). GTDB lineage: Bacteria > Pseudomonadota > Alphaproteobacteria > CASFRQ01 > SAAU01 > CASFRQ01. Next base: position 15,116 of record CAVDQP010000007.1, on the reverse strand, counting down.
GATAATCGCACTTTGCAGATTATGGTGGAACGCAAAGACCGTGCGCCGATGTCCGTTGACCATTGCGCGGAAATCAGTTCGGTGTTGTCCGCTCTTTTAGATGTGGAAGACCCGATTGAAGGTCGGTATTGTTTGGAGGTTTCTTCGGCCGGTATTGACAGACCTTTGATTAAATTTGAAGATTACAATCGGTTTCGGGGGTTTTCGGCAAAAGTGGAAACAAAAACTTTGATGGACGGGCGCAAACGGTTTAAAGGAAAAATTCTTCAAACGGACGAAAAAGATAAAACAATCAGTTTGGAAGAGGAAACCGGCGTCGTTAACATCTCTTTTGACGATATCGCCAAGGCAAAATTGATTCTGACCGATGAATTGATAGACTCTTATTTTAAAAAGTCCGTTTAAAACGGGCGGATACCATAAAAATTTGAAATTGGAATTTACGTGAACTTTATAAAAATTTAAGGAGACAAATATGATTACGACAGCAACCCTCCCGCGTCCGGAACTTCTTCAAATAGCCGAGCTGGTCGCCAGAGATAAGGGTATTGAAAAGGAAGATGTCTTGACGGCGATGGAACAGGCCATTCAACGGGCCGGTCGTTCCAAATACGGCGCGGAATATGATATTCGCGCACACATTGATCGCCGGACGGGAGAAATTTCTTTGGCGCGTTATGTTGAAATTGTGGAAGAGGTGGAAGACGAGGCAACGCAGATTGCCTTAAATGACGCTCGTCGGAATGATAAGTTTGCCAAACTGGGCGATTTTATTATTGATCCTTTGCCGCCGATTGATTTCGGCCGTATCGCCGCTCAAACCGCTAAACAGGTGATTGTCCAAAAAATCAGAGATTCCGAAAGAGAACATCAATATGAAGAGTTTAAAGACAAAGTCGGACAAATGATTAACGGCATTGTAAAACGGATTGAAATGGGCAATGTGATTGTCGATTTGGGGCGTGCGGAAGCGATGATGCGCCGCGACGAATTGATTCCGCGGGAAACTTTCCGAGTCGGTGACAGAGTGCGCGCTTATGTTTTAGACGTTCGTCCGGAAGTAAAAGGACAGCAGATTTTCTTGTCTCGGTCTCATCCGCAATTTTTGGCAAAACTGTTTACGCAGGAAGTGCCGGAAATTTATGACGGAGTTATTGAAATCAAGGCAATCGCCAGAGACGCCGGTTCTCGGTCCAAAATTGCCGTTTATTCAAAAGACAATACAGTGGATCCGCGCGGAGCGACCATCGGTTTACGCGGCGTTCGGGTTCAGGCGGTTGTGAACGAACTTCAAGGTGAAAAAATCGATGTGGTGCAATGGTCTCCCGACGTGGCGACTTTTATCGTGAACTCTTTGGCACCGACGGAAGTTGTCAAAATTGTTTTAGATGAGGAAAATCACAATGTGGAAGTGATTGTCCCCGACGATCAACTGTCGCAGGCTATCGGTCGCAGAGGGCAAAATGTCCGTCTGACTTCTCAACTGACCGGTTGGCATATCGATGTGATGACCGAAAACGAAGAATCAGAGCAGCGTCAAGCCGAAATGAAAGAAAAAGTGGATTTATTTATCAAGGCTTTGGACGTCGATGATATGATTGCTCATCTTTTGGTGCAGGAAGGATTTAACACCTTGCAGGAAGTCGCTTTCGTGGAACCGGACGAGTTATTGAGTATTGAAGGTTTTGACGAAGGGTTGGTGGAAGAGTTGCAACGGCGCGCTAAAGAGTATTTGGAAACAAAGGAAAAAGCCGATTTGGAAAAAATTAAAGAGTTGAATTTAAGCGAAGATTTGACTTCTTTTGATGAACTTTCTCCCGAAATTTTGGTCAAGCTTGGCGAAAAAGGAATTAAAACTTTGGACGATTTCGCCGATTTGTCAACCGATGAATTGATTGAAATTCTGGGACCTTCCGTTTCGGAAGACGAAGCGAATATTTGGATTATGAAGGCAAGGGAACACTGGTTTGCTGAAGACGAAAACAAAACAGACGAAAAGAAAGACTAAAAAGGCGTTGCCTGTCGGACGGTTGCCAAAAGCCGTCCGATGCGCCCGCGTGTCGCAAAAAGGCGGCTCTTTCGGTCAAAAAAAGGCGGTCGAACCTGTTTTAGAGGGAGACTTGACGGTCTCTTCTGTGTCCAAAAACAACAGAACTTGTTTTGTTTCAAGGAACACGTTGCCGAAAGAAAAATTGATTCGTTTTGTGCTGGGGCCCGAACGCGTTTTGGCTTTTGATTTGGAAAAAAAATTGCCGGGCAGGGGATATTGGCTTTGTTGCGACGGTTTCATCGTGCATCAGGCCGTGTCCAAAAATTTGTTTCAAAAGGCCATGCATGGCATTGTCAAAATTCCGGACGATTTTGAAAATCAAATAGCCGAAGGAATGCGCCGTCGGTGTTTGCAACGAATCAGCTTATGCAAAAAGGCGGGCGTGCTTCTTTCGGGTTTTGAAAAAGTCAAGGACGCTTTGATAAAAGAAAAAGTCCAAATTTTAATTCAAGCGGCCGACGCCGGCACTGACGGACGGGAAAAATTGGAAACGGTGTGTTCTAAGCTTGAAGAAAAAGTATTTTTAGTGCAAGATTTCTCTGCGGAGGAGTTGGGAGTCGCTATCGGTTGGGAAAAAGGGGTGTATATTTGTATTGAAAAATCTCCTTTGGCGGCGACTTTGAAAACAGAAGTGGAACGCATGCGTTCTTTTTTGAATAAAGAAGAAAAAAAAGAGGATAACTGAAGGATGACTGAACAAACTCAAGAAAAAAAACCTTTGACGTTAAGCGGAAAGCTTGAATTAAAGAAACCGGTTGAAGGCAATAAAATACGCCAGAATCTTTCCGGCACGGGCAAGTCCAAGCTTGTTCAGGTGGAAGTGCGTAAAAAACGGGTTATTCAACATGCGGGATCTCCTGTGAAGGTGAATTTGACGGACGATGCGGAAAAAGCCAACCGGTTGAAGGTGTTGCAGGCGGCTTTGAAGGCAGAAGAAGAGGCAAAACTTCAAGCGCAGGAAGAGGAAAAACGGCTTGTGGTGCAAAAAGAAGAAAAGCAACGCCAAGAAGCGGAAGCCGAAAAAAAAGCGGCGGCCGAAAAAGCTGAAATAAAAAGGGCGGAAGAAGAAAAAACGTCCTTGGACGAACAGAAAAAAGCTTCCGAGTCGGAACAAAAACCTGTTTTTGTGAAACAAACGGAAAACGGGGAAATTATTAAAGAAATGGCTTCCGGCATTCGAACAATTGCCGGTTCGAAAAAAACAAAACAGGACAAACCGGTCTCGGGTGAGAAAAATTTTCTGGCAGAAAATAAAGAAGCTTCTAAAAAAGAAAAAGAAGAAGAAACACAGGAATGGCGGTTGTCAAAACATCGCGACTCCCGTGAAGATGAGGAAAAAGAACAGGTTTTGCCTCGCAAGTCTCGTTTTCAAGAGGAAAAACGGCGTTCGGGGAAAGTCAATGTCTTTGCCGTGATGAACACCGATGACGAAGACGAGGACGGTATGCCGCGCCGCCGTCGGTCTTTGGCGTCTATCAAACGTCGGGCGGAAAAGGAAAAAATGAAACAATTGGCGGCGTTGAAACCGGTTGAAAAAGTTGTCAGGGACGTGACTATTCCGGAAACAATCACGGTTCAGGAATTGGCTAACCGTATGGCTGAACGGGGCGCCGATGTGATTAAAACTTTGATGAAACTGGGTATGATGGTGACGATTACGCAAACGATTGACGCGGATACGGCGCAATTGGTGGCGGAAGAATTCGGGCACAAGGTTCATCGTGTCGCCGAATCGGATATCGAAGAGGTTTTGAAACGTGAGGAAGATAAAGCAGAAGATCTTTGTCCCCGTTCTCCGGTCGTGACGGTGATGGGACACGTGGACCACGGCAAAACTTCTTTGCTGGACGCTTTGCGGTCGACGCACGTGGCGGAAGGCGAAGCCGGCGGCATTACGCAGCATATCGGCGCTTATCAGATTGAAATGCCGATGGGACAAAAAGTGACCTTTATCGACACTCCGGGGCACGAGGCATTTACTCAAATGCGCGCCAGAGGGGCTCAGG
>CAVDQP010000007.1:5792-11050 GCA_963611245.1 Holdemanella biformis | reverse complement strand
TCAGGTGACGGATATCGTTATTTTGGTTGTGGCGGCAAACGACGGTGTTATGCCTCAGACGATAGAGGCGATTAACCACGCGCACGCGGCCGGCGTGCCGATTGTGGTGGCGATTAACAAAATCGATTTGCCGGGGGCGGATCCGAACAGAGTGCGCAGTGAGTTGTTGAATTACGGTGTTATTGTGGAAAGTATGGGCGGCGATGTGTTGTCCGTGGAAGTGTCCGCTAAAAAACGTATGAATTTGGATAAATTGGTGGAGGCTGTTTTACTTCAGGCCGAAGTTTTGGATCTGAAAGCTAATCCGAATACGGCAGCTAAAGGGGCGGTGATTGAAGCCAGAATGGAAAAAGGACGAGGTCCCGTCGCGACGGTTTTGGTTCAAAACGGCACTTTGAAAACGGGCGATGTTTTCGTTTCCGGTCAAGAATGGGGACGGGTGCGTTCTTTGTTTAATGACAAAGGGCAAAAAACGGATCATGCTTTGCCGTCGGTTCCGGTGGAAGTCATCGGATTGCAGGGCGTGCCGTCCGCCGGTGACGATTTTATCGTTGTGGAAGACGAAAACAAAGCGCGCGAGGTTTCCAACTATCGGACAAGAAAAGCGCGGGAAGCTTTGCAAGTCAAGAGTAAAGCCGGCACTTTGATGGAACAGATGGTGGCAAAAATCAAAGCCGGAGAGATGAAAGAATTGCCTGTGGTGGTGAAAGGCGATGTTCAAGGGTCTGTGGAGGCGCTTATCGGCACATTGAGCAAAATTGCCAATGAAGAAGTGCGCATTCATGTGTTGCACGCGGGCGTCGGAGGCATCAACGAATCGGACGTGACTTTGGCCAGAGCGTCCAATGCAACGATTATCGGCTTTAATGTTCGGGCGAATCCTCAAGCGCGTGAAATGGCGCATCGGGACGGCGTGGATATCCGCTATTATTCCATTATTTACGATGTGGCGGAAGATATGAAAAAGGCCGTGGAAGGTATGTTGACGCCGGAATTGAAAGAAAAGATTATCGGATACGCGGAAATCCGGCAGGTGTTTAATATTTCAAAAGTCGGGAAAATTGCCGGTTGTATGGTGACGGAAGGCATGGTGAAACGAGGAGCAAAGGTTCGTTTGTTGCGCGACAATGTCGTGATTTACGAAGGTGCCTTGTCTCAGTTGAAACGTATGAAAGACGATGTCCGAGAAGTCAAAGAAGGATTTGATTGCGGCATACGATTTGACAATTATGACGATATCAAGGTCGGGGATCAGATTGAATGTTACGAAGTGGAAGAAATCCAAGTTCATTTGGATATCAAGGTCTGATAGCGATACTTTGATAAAGATAAAAAGGATACTTTAGAAATGGTCAAAAAACAAAGCGTAAAAGGTCCGTCTCAACGTCAGTTGAAGGTAGCGGAGGAGATACGTCATATTTTGGCGGAGCTTTTATTGCGTGAAGAATTGTTTACCTTAGGGTTGGAAAAAACTTTTTTAATGATAACGCGCGTCAACGTGTCGTCGGATTTATCTTATGCCAAGGTGTTTTTCCGTTCTATCGGGGCGGGGGACGCTTGCGAGATTGAACAGGCGTTGAATGAACATAAAGGCTTTTTTCGCAAACCTTTGGGGCAAAAAATGCGTTTGCGCATAACGCCGGATTTGGCTTTTAAAATTGACGACAGCTTTGATGAAGCTCAAAGAATTGAGGCGCTTTTAAATAGGCCTGATGTGCGCCGCGACGTTTTGTCTCAAACAGAGGAAAAGACGGAAGAATAACCCTTTTGGAAAGTCAATTTTATGGCGGATTTTATCTGTGATGATATGAAAATGGCGACCCGACCCGCGCGGCAAGAAATAAACGGTTGGTTGGCGATAGATAAACCTTTAGGTATGACTTCCGCTCAGGTTGTCGCCAAGGTAAAACACCTTCTTCACCCGATGAAAATCGGACACGCCGGCACGTTGGATCCGTTGGCGACAGGCGTGCTGCCTTTGGCTTTCGGAAAAGCGACAAAGACAATCCCTTATGTGATGGACGGGTCGAAAAAATACCGCTTTGAGGTTACTTTCGGTCAAAAAACGCAGACGGACGATGCGGAAGGAAAAATCACGGACGAATGTTCTTTTATTCCTTCCGAACAGCAGATTAAAGACGTTTTGCCTTCTTTAACGGGGAAAATTTTACAGACGCCTTCTGTTTTTTCGGCGTTGAAAGTAAACGGCCGACGCGCTTATGAACTGGCGAGAGAGGGGAAAAAAGTTACGCTGAACCCACGGGAGATTGAAATTTTTTCTTTGACGTTGACGGAACAAACAGATGAAAAAAAGTTTGTTTTTGAAGCTGAATGTTCCAAAGGGACGTATATTCGTTCTTTGGCGTGTCAAATTGCCGAATTGACGGGCTCTTTGGGTTTTGTTTCCATGCTGCGACGGATAAAATGTCATTCTTTTTTTGAAAAAGATGCGATTTTACTGGAAAAGCTGGAAGAAATGGTGCATAATGGCACTGCTTTGGATTTGATAAGCCCGATTGAAACCGCCCTGACCGACATCTTGGAGCTGGCTTTAACTCGGGAACTGTCAAAGAAACTGTCTTTCGGACAGCCGTTAAAAGCACCGGAGGCTATGGCTGAAGGCACAATTTTAAAAGCGGTTTTTGAAGGAAAGACAATAGCACTTGTTGCGGTGAAGAACGGTTATTTCGTTCCTTTCCGCGTTTTTGGATTAACCTCTTAAAAAAAGGAGTCAATCGATGTCGATTACAAATGAAAGAAAACAAGAACTGATTAAAGAGTTCGGACTGAAGGAAGGGGATACGGGTTCTCCGGAAATCCAAGTCGCCATTTTGTCCGAAAGAATCAGAAATTTAACCGAGCATTTGAAAGAACACAGCAAGGATTTTAACTCTCGCCGCGGGCTTTTGATGATGGTCGGTCAAAGACGCAAACTCTTGGACTATGTCAAAGGGAAAAGCGTCGAGCGCTATGAAAAATTGATTGAAAGATTGGGATTGCGCAAGTAGGTTTTGGAAAACAGGCTTCAGGCCGCCAATAAGCTTGAAGCCTTTTTTTTGAAGGTAGGTTGGGAATAATGGATTATTGAAAGGTAAAAAATATATGTCTATGTTTCAAACATTCCGTAAGGAAATTCAGTGGGCGGGAAGCCCTTTGATTATTGAGACGGGAAAGTTGTCTCGTCAGGCTGATGCCGCCGTTGTTGTAACTTACGGCGAAACGATGGTTCACTGCGCGGTGTGCGCTTCTCGTGAAACACCGGAAACTTTTGAAGAGTTTGTGCCTTTAACGGTGAACTATATTGAAAAAACGTATGCGGCCGGTAAAATTCCGGGTGGTTTTTTAAAAAGAGAAGGGAAACTTTCCGAAAAGGAAACTTTGGTTTCTCGTTTGATTGACAGACCGATTCGCCCTCTGTTCGTTAAAGGGTTTAATAATGAAACGCAAGTGACTTGCACTTTGTTAAGTCATGATATGCAACATTCTTCCGATATCGTGGCGATGATTGCGGCGTCGGCGGCGTTGACTTTGTCCGGATTGCCGTTTTTAGGGCCTATCGCGGGCGCCAGAGTCGGGTACATTAACGGCGAATATGTTTTAAATCCGAAAATTTCTCAAATGAAACAGTCTTCTTTGGATTTGGTTGTCGCCGGAACGCAAGAAGGCGTGTTGATGGTGGAATCCGAAGCCGATGAGTTACCTGAAGATGTGATGTTGGGCGCCGTGAATTTCGGACATAAGGCGTTCCAGCCCGTGATTCAAATGATTATTGATTTGGCGGAAGAATGCGCCAAGGATCCGTGGCCGATTGCCGATGAACCGGCGGTTTATCAAGTGGTTCGTTCTAAAATTAAAGACGAGTTGGGCGCTCAAATCGCTGAGGCTTACAAAATTCATGAAAAATTGGCCAGACAGGATAAATTGTCCGAATTGAAGGAAAAAGCCGCGGAAATGTTCGCCGATAATGAAGAAGCTCTCGGCTGTGTTGAAAAATTATTCCATGAGGCGGAATATCACACCATGCGCGATGCCGTGTTGACAACGGGTATCCGTATTGACGGTCGTGATACAAAAACGGTGCGTCCGATTGAATGTCAGGTCGGCCTTTTGCCGCGCGTGCACGGGTCCGCTTTGTTCACCAGAGGAGAAACGCAAGCGTTGGTTTTAACGACTTTGGGAACGGGCGAAGATGAACAGATTGTGGACGACATTGAAGGCGAATATCGTCAAAGATTTATGTTGCATTACAATTTCCCGCCGTATTCTGTCGGCGAAGTGAAAAGACTCGGTTCTCCGGGGCGGCGTGAAATCGGCCATGGGAAGTTGGCTTGGCGCGCGATTCATCCGATGTTGCCGGCGTATGATGAATTCCCTTATACCATTCGGGTGGTGTCTGAAATTATGGAATCCAACGGTTCTTCTTCTATGGCGACGGTGTGCGGTTCTTCCATGTCTTTGATGGAAGCGGGCGTTCCGATGAAAAAACCGGTGGCGGGGATTGCCATGGGACTTATCAAGGAAAATGACAAGTTCACCGTTTTGACGGATATCATGGGGGACGAGGACCATTTGGGCGATATGGATTTCAAGGTCGCCGGAACAAAAGACGGTGTTACTGCTTTACAAATGGATATTAAAATTACGTCCATTACAGAGGAAATTATGCGTCAGGCGTTGGCTCAAGCGCATGAAGGCCGTATTTTTATTTTGGGAAAAATGGCTGAAGCTATCAGCGAACCCCGAAAGGAAATTTCTCCGTATGCGCCCAGGATTGTGACGATGCAAATTGACAAGGATAAAATCCGCGAAGTCATCGGAACGGGCGGAAAGGTTATCCGCGAAATTACGGAAACCACCGGCGCAAAAGTGGATATCGACGACGATGGCACTTTGCATATTGCTTCCAGCAATTTAGAGGCTTTGACCGCGGCTCAAAATTGGATTAAAAGCATTGTTTGCGAACCGGAAATCGGGCAAATTTACACCGGAAAAGTGGTGAAAATTATGGATTTTGGCGCGTTTGTGAACTTCTGCGGGTCTAAAGACGGGCTGGTGCATATTTCCGAAATGGCCAACCATCGTGTGGAAAAAGTGACGGATATCGTTCATGAAGGCGATACCGTGACGGTCAAATACATCGGTATGGATAACCGTGGAAAGATGAAATTGTCTATGAAACGGGTTCATGAAGATGAAAATCAGGAAGGTCAAGAAAAACCGGAAAATCAAGAAAAATAAGACTGTTTTCCGATAAGGAG
>CAVDQP010000007.1:3173-5782 GCA_963611245.1 Holdemanella biformis | reverse complement strand
GTCGCTCCTGTTTTCAAAAAGATCTTTTAAAATCGTTTGAAAAGCGTCTCTCTTTCGAAAGAATTTTCGCAAGAGAGCGTTTTTTTTATAAGCAGAGTGTCTGTTTTTTAAAAAAGTATTTGCGCTTGAAAATATTTTCAAATAAATTAAAAGACTGAAAGTTGACGTTCTTTTTTTGAAGCTTGCTCTTGCTTTAAAAAAATAAAAGGTTTAATTTTAAAAAATATTGTCGGGAAGACTGTTCAAAATCGGCTCGGCAAACAACAGGGACGATAGTTGATTTAACAGACGGTCTTCGAAATCCGAGGATTGTGAAAAAAAGTAAAGGATTGCGATGAAAAAGCTGAAACCTATTATTCTTTCCGGCGCGGAGGTTTATCCTTTAATTGAAGGAGGTAAGGGAATTGCCGTTTCCGACGGTTTTTCCAGTGGCGCGTGGGCTCACGCCGGTGCGGTCGGCACAATTTCCGGCGTTATTCCCGATATGCTGGACAAAAGAGGAAATGTTTTGCCTCGGTTGTATAAGGGAAAAAGCCGACTTGAAAGACATCAGGAGCTTATTCGCAGTGCTATTCAGGGCGGAATCGATCAGGCAAAAAAGGCTTATGAGATTGCGGACGGGCGCGGCAGAATCCATATGAATCTGATGTGGGAAATGGGCGGCAGTATTTCGATTCTGGAAGGAATTATGGACAGTTGCGACGCTTTTGCCAGATCTTTGAAAGAAAAAGTCAGCGGCCGTTTCCAAAATATAGCGGAGTTGTTCAGCGCAAAATTGCAATCTGCTTTGGGCGGAATCAACGACAAAGTTTCTAATTCAAAATTTATTGAAACTTGCACGCCGATTTTGGAAGGCATGCTGTCAGAGGCTAAAAAATATATTCATGGGATTACGTGCGGTGCCGGTATGCCGTATAAGTTGGGAGAAATTGCCTCAAAACACGGTATTTATTATTATCCGATTGTTTCTTCCGCTCGGGCGTTTCGGGCTTTGTGGTTGCGCAGTTTTAAAAATTACGCCGAATATTTGGGAGGCGTTGTGTATGAAGACCCTTGGCTGGCCGGCGGACACAACGGATTGTCCAACGGCGAGGATCCCGCCGTGCCGGAAGCGCCGATGGAACGTGTTGTTGAATTGCGCCGAAAAATGAATGAGTTCGGATTGCAAAACACGCCGATTATTTTGGCGGGCGGTATTTGGAATCTCAGCGAGTTTGAGGACTTTATCGATAATCCGGACATCGGGCCTGTCGCTTTTCAGTTGGGAACTCGGCCGTTGTTGACGCAAGAAAGTCCTGTCGCCAAAACATGGCAAAAGTCTTTAATGAATTTAAAGGCGGGGGACGTTTTGTTACAGAAATTTTCTCCGACGGGGTTTTATTCTTCCGCCGTTAAGAATAATTTCTTAAATGATTTGGTGGAAAGAAAACAAACGCAGGTTCCTTTTAAGGAAACGCCGGGCGGAGATTTTCAGGTTGCTTTTCCTTTAGCCGGAACAAGGCGCGTGTATATTTCTTTGGACGATCGGCGCCGGATTGATGATTTTTATAAAAACGGTCGAACGGTGGCAATGCGGACGCCTGATGACACATTTGTTTTTGTGTCGCCTCAAACAGAAGCTAAAATCAAAAAGACGCGAGCTCAATGCGTCGGTTGTTTGTCGCAATGTATGTTTTCCGGTTGGTCTCAAGGGACGCCGACACACACGACGGGACGGTTGCCGGATCCCAGGTCTTTTTGCATCAGTCAGACGTTATACGATGTGGCGCATACACCTGATGTTGACAACAATTTAATGTTTACGGGGCATAACGCTTATCGGTTTGCGACGGATCCTATGTATGAAAACGGCAATATCCCAACCGTGCAAGAGTTGGTGGACGCTCTTTTAGAGGGACGGTAGAACGTTTGATATAAAAAATAAAACAGGCGTCTTGTTATAAGGCGCCTTTTTCGTTATTATGCTTTTTTATGGTCTTTATATGCATAAAAATCTTTTTATAGAAAAAAGAATAATTTGCCATTCTTTTTTTTTGCGTTACAATGCGAAAATAAGTATGATATTAAAGTCGGTATCGTTGAAATGTCGGTTGCTTTTGTTTGCGAGGCGGTGCTGTTTTGAAAGAGAATAGGAATTTTTTATGAAGTTTTTGGATCAAGCTAAAATTTATATCAAAGCCGGAGACGGTGGCAACGGCGCTCTTTCTTTTCGTCATGAAAAGTATTTGGAATTCGGCGGACCGGACGGTGGCAACGGCGGACGCGGCGGCAGTGTTATTTTTGAAGCCGTGGCTAATCTCAATACGTTGATAGATTTCCGCTATCAACAACATTTTAAGGCGCCTCGGGGAAAGTCCGGCGCCGGTAAATGTATGGCGGGCGCAAAGGGGGAAGATTTAATTATCAAGGTGCCTGTCGGGACTGAAATTGTGGCGGAGGACGGCGTCACCGTGTTAGCGGATATGATAGTTTCGGGACAACGTTTTTTGGTGGCAAAAGGCGGTAACGGCGGTCGAGGTAATGAGTTTTTCAAATCTTCCACCAATCAGGCGCCTCGTTACGCCGAAGAAGGTGAGGCGGGAGAGGAATTGTGGGTATGGTTGCGGTTA
>CAVDQP010000007.1:0-3107 GCA_963611245.1 Holdemanella biformis | reverse complement strand
TTACTGGCCGCCGTGACAAAAGCGCGTCCGAAAATTGCCGATTATCCTTTTACAACTTTGCACCCGAATTTGGGAGTCGCAATGGTCGATGGGCAGGAAATTCTTTTGGCGGATATTCCCGGATTGATTGAAGGCGCTTCCGAAGGGGCCGGACTTGGCTTTAAATTTTTGCGCCATGTGGACAGATGCGCCGTGATACTTCATTTAATTGACGGCACGCAGGAAGATGTGGCTTCTGCGTATCAAACCATTCGCAAAGAATTGGAAAATTACAGTCCTTTATTGGCGCAAAAGCCTGAAATCGTGGCTTTAAATAAGTGTGACAGCCTTTTGCCCGAAGAAATACAGGAAAAAGAACAGGCTTTAAACAGATCTTGCGGAAAAAAGGTGTTTGTTATTTCCGGTTTTGCCGGTATCGGGCTTGTTCCTTTACTGCGTGAAACGGCGTCCTTTATTCACAGAGACAAAAAAGTTGTTCTGCCTAACGAAGATCATAAAACAGAAAACGAAAACAACGCAACTCAAATAATTCAAGGAGAATAAAACAATGGTATCCGAAAAAACGACCTGTTTAAAAAGTAAAAAGAAATCTGCCGATAATACCTCTCTTGCGGATATTATTTTAAAAACCTTGGAGGACGGAAAGGCCGAAAATATTGTTTCCGCTTTTGTGGGAGATAAAACAAGTTTGACGGATATGTTGGTGATTGCTTCCGGCACGTCCGTTCGTCATGTGGCGGCTTTGGCGGACGAATTGGAAAAAAAGATGAAAGAAGTCGGCGAAAAAATAAAAGTGGACGGAAAAAGCGGTTCCGGAGAATGGATTATTGTGGATACGGGCAATGTGATGGTGCATCTGTTTCACCCTGAAACACGGGGAAAATACGATTTGGAAGAATTGTGGGGTATTCGCAAAGTGCCGGCTTGCTCGCCTTGACATAAAAAAGCGGTTTTTTAAAAAAAACGGTCAAAACATTCGGTTCACGGGGGAAAAAATGACAGATGAGATAAGCTCCTCTCTTGCAAATAACGGTGTTGAAAAGAAAAAGAATGTTTTTGAAACGATTCCGTCTCAAGAAAATAAAAACAAAGGCGTTATTAAAGAAATACAAGGCAGTGTTTTGCATATTTCTTTTGAAGGCACGCTTCCCTGTATTTATAACGAACTGCGCACAGGTGAAAATGATTCTTTAATCGTTGAGGTGGAAGGTTACGCCGATGAAACCACCGTTGTCGGTTTGGCTTTGGGACCGACGCGCGGTTTGTCTCGGTATATGGAAGTAACGGATACGGGGCATCGGATAGAGGTGCCGGTCGGTCCTGAAATTTTGGGACGAATGTTTAATGCTTTCGGTCGGCCGATTGATGAAAAAGGGCCGGTGAAAACGCAAAAAACGCACTCGATACACGCGCCGTCGATTCCTTTGGAAAAAAGAGAAGTCTCTTCTGAAATTTTTGTCAGCGGCATTAAGGCAATAGACCTTTTGTCTCCAATGGAAAAAGGCGGAAAAGCGGGGCTTTTCGGTGGCGCCGGCGTGGGCAAGACGGTGTTGATTACCGAAATGATTAACAATATGGTCGGTCGTTACGACGGGGTCAGTTTGTTTTGCGGTATAGGCGAACGTTCTCGTGAAGGAGAACAGCTGTATCGAGAAATGCAAGAAGCCGGCGTTTTGGACAAAACCGTTATGGTTTTCGGTCAGATGAATGAAGCTCCGGGTGTGCGTTTTCGTGTTGCTCAAACGGCTTTGACAATGGCCGAATATTTCAGAGATGACAAAAAACAAGACGTTCTGCTTTTGGTGGATAATATTTTCCGCTTTATTCAAGCCGGTTCCGAAGTTTCCGTTCTGTTGGGACAGATGCCTTCCCGCGTCGGGTATCAGCCGTCTTTGGGGACGGATATTGCCGAGGTGGAAGAAAGAATTTCTTCATCAAAAGAAGCGTCGATTACTTCAATACAAGCGGTTTATGTTCCGGCCGACGATTTTACGGACCCGTCGGCGACGCATACGTTCGCTCATTTGTCTTCCACGATTGTGCTTTCCAGAACACGGGCGGCACAAGGATTTTATCCGGCGGTGGATCCTTTAAGTTCGGCGTCGAATATGTTGACTCCTCTTCTTGTCGGCGAAAGACACTATAAAATCGCAACGCAGGTCAAAAAGACTTTGGCTCAATATGAGGAGTTAAAGGATATTATTGCCATGTTGGGATTTGACGAGTTGCCGGAAAAAGACCAGCAAACGGTTATTATGGCGCGCAAGTTGGAAAGATTTTTGACACAGCCTTTTTTTACAACGCAACAGTTTACCGGATTAGAAGGGCGGTCCGTTAATTTGGAAGAAACTTTAACCGGTTGTGAAAAGATTTTGTCCGGCGAATTAAACGATATCCCAGAAAATTATTTTTATATGGTCGGTTCTGTTGATGAAGTGATTGCAAAATACCAAAAAGACAGGGAAAATCAAAAAAAGGAAAAAATAAAAGAAACGCCTGTCTTCAACGAAAAGGATAAAAAATAATGTTGATGCGTGTTTTTTCTCCGACGGAAACGTTACTGGAAAAAGAGGTTGAAAAGGTGACTTTTCAGGCGTTGGACGGCGCTCATACCTTTTTGCCGAAACACGCCGATTATTTCAGCATTTTGATGCCTGATGTCGTTGTGTATGAAGCCGGCGGTCAAAAATCTTATATCGCTTGTAATCAGGGAGTGATTTTAAAACAAGGCGAGGCGGTTTTTCTTTCCGTTCGTTCCGCTCTTTTCAACAATGATTTAAAATCTTTGGTGCAGCAAATGCGGGTCGAGTTTAAAAAACAAGAGGAAGAACGCAAAGAAACAAACGCCGTTATGGCAAGATTGGAAGCCGGTTTGACACGGGGGTTTATGAAATTGTCCGACAGGGGGATTTTGCCCGATGATGAATGAAAATACTTCAAAAAAGCCGATTTCTATCCAAGAAAAGGCGCCTAAAACACCGAAGGAAGAAAAAGAAAAGCTTCTGGATTGGTTGGTTTTTCGAGCAAAATCGCGCGCCGGTCGCAGAAGGTTTTTGATTTTTGAAACGGCGAGTTATTTGGGCGTATACGGGTCGTATATCATTGTC
>CAVDQP010000006.1:0-21269 GCA_963611245.1 Holdemanella biformis | reverse complement strand
TTATAAACATTGCCGCTTTTTAACAATTTTTTGTTTTTCTTGTTGGAATGGAAAAACATTTCCTTGTCATAAAAATCATCTAATTCTTTATTATCGTCTTCCATAATGAAGTTTTTACCGTCAAACTTCAAAATATCGTCCATGGTGCAGACAATCTTAAAATTCGGATTATTCTTCGACGCGTTGAAAAAATACCGGGCAAAAGGAGTCGTTCCGTTCATAAAAAGCTGGAAACGTTCGTCTTTTTTCTTCGGAAACTCCATCATAAATTGCAAAAACGGATTGTATAAAGGCATAGAGTAACTTTTGATGCGCGGTTTTTCCACCGTTCCTTTGTTTTTATAAACATGGATTTGCGGTTTTTCATCATTTATACAGACATAAACCAACTTTTTTATGCCGCTTTTCAAGAAAGAAGTCACTTCTTCTCTGGTATAATCCATAAAAGGACTGCTGCAAACAACCGTGTTGATGTTTTTTTCTTTCAAAGGCAGATTCAAAACATTTTCTTCCTGAAAAAATTCCAAACGCAAGCCGTTGTATTCCAAAGAATTATCATCTTCACGGAACATTCCTTCGGGATTGAGTTCCTGCATTTCTCTTTTCAGCGCCATTTTTCTGTAAACAAGTCCTCTTGTTTCATTGATAATCGGCACTTCCAAATCATCTCGTTGCTTCATCACCAGAGTCCGCAACAACCACCGTCCCACTTCGTCAATATTAAGCAAGGCAACGCGATACATTTTTTTCCTCCTGCTAAAACTTTTTGCTGGTTCATCATACAAAAAGAAAACGGAAAAATCAACAAAAAAATAGACAACAACAAGACTCGTTTATCTTTTTTTTAAAGATGAAAAAGGAACTTTCTTCAGAAAAAACGCCCGAAAAAGAAAACAAACCGCCTTATGATTAAAAAAGCGAAGAAAAAACGGAGCAAAAAAACGGCTGTTTTTACCCTGAGTTTTCTTTCTTTTCAAAAAGTGTTTTTTTGTTGACTTTGAAAAGAAAATATGCCATAAAAAAGCGTCTTTTCAAGAACTGTATCAATAAAAACAGTCTCTGCGGAGATACATCAGCCCGTGAATACACGCACTGATGCTTTTGGTTTTATGTGTGACGAAAACAAAGGAATGCGAAAATGTTTGACTCTTTGGCCGACCGGCTGAAATCCGTTTTTGACAAGCTGACCGGAAGAGGAATTATTTCCGAACAGATTTTAGATGAAACCATGCAAGAAATCCGCGCCGCGCTTTTGGACGCCGACGTTGCGCTTCCCGTTGTCAAATCTTTTATTGAAACGGCGAAAGAAAAAGCGCTGGGACAACAGGTTATCCGGTCTGTTCAGCCGTCTCAACAGATTATTAAAATCGTCAACGACACTTTGGTGGAGGTTTTATCCGACAAAGACGAAGGTCTGCATTTAAACGTTCCCGCACCCGCCGTTATTTTGATGGTCGGACTGCAAGGAGCCGGAAAAACAACTTCCGCCGCCAAGCTGGGCTTAAAATTAAAAAAAGAGAAGAAAAAGGTTCTTTTGGCGTCTTTGGATATTTATCGCCCCGCCGCTCGTGAACAATTGGAGCAAATGGGGACGAAAACCGGCGTCGACACTTTAGAGATTGTCAAAGATGAAACCGTGACGCAAATTCTGAAAAGAGCTTTTGAAAAAAGCGTCAAAGGCGGATATGACGTTTTGATTTTGGACACGGCCGGTCGTCTGCACTTAGACGAACAGATGATGAACGAGTTGAAGGACGTCAAAAACCAGACGCACCCCGCGGAAATTCTTTTAACCGTCGATTCGATGACCGGACAGGACGCGGTTCAGATAGCGCGCAGTTTTAATGAACAATTGGGCGTCACGGGAATTATTTTGACACGAACGGACGGCGATGCCAGAGGAGGCGCCGCCCTTTCCATGCGCTCCATTACCGGCAAACCGATTAAATTTTTAGGCACCGGAGAAAAACCGGAAGATTTTGAAACATTTGACGCTCAACGAGTCGCCGGCCGTCTTTTAGGCATGGGCGATGTCGTCGGATTGGTCGAAACCGCGATGGATAAAATCCAAAAAGAAGACGCCGAAAAAATGGCACAAAGAATGATGAGCGGATCTTTCAATCTGAACGATATGTTGGAACAATTACGGCAAATCCAAAAAATGGGAGATTTAAAAGGAATTATGATGATGATTCCCGGTTTGTCTCAATTCAAAAAGCAAATTGAAAATTCCGAAATCGGCGACAAGCTGATAAAACGACAAGAAGCGATTATCCTTTCCATGACGAAAAAAGAAAGAAAAAATCCGGACATCATCAAGGCGATGCGCAAAAAACGCATAGCCGACGGTTCCGGCACAACCGTGCAGGACGTCAACAAATTGCTCAAACAATACGAGCAAATGGCCGACATGATGAAAAAGATGAAAAAGTTAGGCCCGCTGGGAATGATGGGAGCCATGAAAAATTTAAGTTCCATGCTGCCGTCGGGCATGCCACCGATGGGGGGCAAATTCCCTTTCAAATTTTAATGAAATATGATTTTATTTTAACTTAAACAAGAGGTGTAAAAAACATGACAGTACGTATCAGATTAGCAAGAGGCGGATCAAAAAAGCATCCGTTCCACAAAATCGTTGTCGCGGATTCCAGATCGCCGCGTGACGGTCGTTATTTGGAAAGCC
Organism: Holdemanella biformis; assembly: GCA_963611245.1. Taxonomy (GTDB): domain Bacteria; phylum Pseudomonadota; class Alphaproteobacteria; order CASFRQ01; family SAAU01; genus CASFRQ01. The sequence continues at coordinate 18,586 of CAVDQP010000006.1, read as the reverse complement.
TTGGCTTTTACAATCCTTTGGTTGCCAAAGATCATCCGGAACATGTGAAAGTCAATTCAGAAAGAGCCCAATACTGGCTCAGCGTCGGGGCACAACCGTCTGACAGAATCGCTCGTTTATTTTCCGTTTTAGGTTTATGCGACGCGCCCGTTATGCACGAACAAACGAAACAGCCTTTACCTAAAGCAAAGGCTCAAGAACGCGCCAAAGAGGCTGCCGAAAAAGCCGAAGCCAAACGTCAGGCTGAATTAGAGGCCGCGAAAGAAGCCTCCGAAGGTGCAACGGAAACAAGCTCGACCGCCGAGTAAAACATTTCCGACAAATCAGGTTTTAACATCGGGCTTTTTTATAAGGAAACAATATGCGTCAACAATTTATCCACATCGGAAAAATAACGGCCGCGCACGGAATCAAAGGCTTTGTCAAATGTCAAAGCTATACGGATATTCCGGCGCATTTTGCCGACTATTCTCCGTTGACGGACAAAACGGGCGTTCGTTGTTTTGAAATCATCGCTTGTCAACCGACATCGGGAAAAGATATTTTTCTTGTTTCTTTTCAAGGAATTACCACAAGAACACAGGCCGAACAATTAGCCGGACTGGACTTGTTCATTCCGTCCGACAGACTTTCCGAACCAAAGGAAAACGAGTTTTATTACGTCGACCTTTTGGAGAAGGAAGTTTATTTGCCGAACAACGAAAAATACGGCACCGTATCGCAAATTTATGATTTCGGCGCCGGAACGGTTTTGGAAATCAAAAAAACGGACGGAAGCGATATTTTGATTCCGTTCCGAGAAAACTTTTTTCCGAAAACGGATAGAAAAGACAACAAGCTGATTATCAATCCTTTTGCCTATTTTGACGCAAAGCAGACGAAAAACCTTCAAAAAAGGGAAAAGACAACAACGGAAAAACAACAGGAGGAATCTTGATGAAAGCCACTGTCCTGACAATTTTTCCGGAAATGTTCCCCGGGTTGTTGAGTTATTCTTTAGCCGGAAAAGCTTTAGACGCCGGTCGATGGCATCTTGAAACCGTTAATATCCGTGAGTATGCTTTTGACAAGCACCGCACGGTTGACGATGTCCCTTTCGGCGGAGGCGCCGGTATGGTGATGAAAGTCGATGTTTTGGACAAAGCCTTGCAGGAAACTTATGGTAAAAGCGCCGTCAAAGGGCCTCTTATCTATTTTTCCCCGAAAGGCAAACCTTTGACGCAAAAAAGAGTGCGCGAATTGGCAAAAGAAGAGGAAATAACCCTTCTATGCGGTCATTTTGAAGGAATAGACGAACGCGTTTTCGACTTATGGCCGATTGAACAAATCAGCATCGGAGACTATATTCTGTCCGGCGGAGAAACCGCCGCCATGGTTTTGTTAGACGCTGTTGTGCGTTTATTGCCCGACACTTTGGGAAACAAAGACTCTTTAACGGAAGAAAGCTTTGAAAACGGCTTGTTGGAATATCCGCAATACACGCGTCCGGCCGATTACAAAGGACACAAAGTTCCGGAAGTTCTTATCGGCGGTCATCATGGAAAAATCAAAGAATGGTGTTTGGAACAATCAAAAGCCGTCACAAAAGAAAAAAGACCTGATTTATACGAAGCTTATTTAAAAAACAACGAAGAGAAAGGAAACTTATAATGAATATCATTCAAACTCTTGAAGCCGAGCAAATGGAAAAGCTCGCCAAACAAATTCCGGACTTTAAAGCCGGCGACACGGTGAAAGTCTACAACAGAATTATCGAAGGAGACAAAGAACGTCTTCAGGCGTATGAAGGTGTGTGCATCGCACGTAAAAACGACGGGCTCAATTCCACCTTCACGGTGCGCAAAATCTCCTTTGGTGAAGGTGTGGAACGTGTTTTCCCGCTTTATTCCCCGAATGTGGCAAAAATTGAAGTCGTTCATATCGGTAAAGTGCGCCGCGCTAAATTGTATTTCTTGCGCGCCTTGAGAGGAAAAGCGGCTCGTATCGCGGAAAAAACGACTTTCGGGAAAGTCGCAAACACGTCCGGCGAAGAAAACAAGACGGTTCAAGAATAAACCGAAATCGTCTTTTTACTCCCGCTCTTCTTTGATGCTTTTTCAAAATTTCAGAAAAAGTCAAAAGAAAAGCGGGAGATTTTTATATCCTATTTTTCTTGTTGACAGATAAAAACAAAGAAAAAAACATCAAAGCAAATCAGCAAAACAAATCAAAAGAGCTTAACGAATTCATGGAAGAATCCGTCACAATCACGCCGGAAACTTTTTTTCCTGTTTTTTCCGTAAAGCCATACTGAAGTTTTCTTAAAGTTTCGCCCCATCGACGACGCATTTCCTGCGCGGACGGCTGCACATGCACATTTTCCACAAAACCGCGGCAATACACATAGCTGGCCAAAGGGAACAACAACGCCGAACATAAAAAATCACACATCTGAATGCCGACATGGTTATTGCTGTGGCTGAAAAGAGGCAGTTCCATAACTCTTGGATAAAAAAGCTCTGGTTTTCTAAACTTTTGCCGAAAAATGCTGTGTGAAACGCACGTGTTTTTTATCTGGTTTCGGCTGTCTGCGATACAAACGCCTTGTGTTTTATTTTGTTCCAGATAATGGTCAAAATTCCGATAAATACTTTTCAAAGAAGAAGCGTAGACCGTTGAACCGTTAAACATATCCCCCGGCATTTTTACCCAGACACGGCAAGTAAACCGGATATCATACTTTTTGAATAGATCCAACATCTTGTCAATAAAACCGTAAGCGTGACGGCGAGAACGACGATGCCCTCTTAAAGCATTTTTACGGACATCGGCTCCCTTGACCTCCGCCAGAATGCTGTCCAAAAAATCCTCGGACGCATAATTCAACCCGGGGTAAAAACGTTTTTTCACCGCCAAAAAATCATACGTTAAATCAATCAGACTTTCCCCGTGAATGAAAATTCCGGCCACAACAAAAACCGGTTGGTGATTTGCCTTAGCAAAAGAATGAACGGGCAACGCCCCCAAATCACCGGATTCGTCAATATAACAAAGGTCCATACGGCCTCCCGTTTACAACTATGACCACCCGAAGGTGGCCACAGGATTTAGATGCCCCACATCAGGAGGTCATCATCTGTAAGGAAATATACTTGAAATTCCCCCTTTTGTCAATAATAAAAAACACCGACGGCGATTTTCCTGCCTTTTGGACCTTCCGCCTTTTTTATGTATTGAAATCAGAAAAGAAAAAAGATATGTTAAATTTATTGAAAATTAGGAGGGCTTTATGAAAAAAACACCGCTGATTTTATTGAGCGCGATTCTTTTTTCCTCTGCTTGTTTGGCCGAACAGAATTATGTGCAGCAAGACGGATTGTTTGCAAAACGAATCACAAACAAATCCCCTCAAGACACGGTTTTGGATTCTTTAAATAACAACAGTAAAATTTTGCAAAAAAGAGCTTTGGAAGAAGAAACACGTTCTCAAACCCGCACCATCGAAGACCGCCGCAAATACAGAGAAGAAAGAGCTCAAGCGGCTCGCAAATGGGAAGAACAACGTCGGTTAAGAAATAAATATAAAAAGAAAGCCGACAATGAAGACTCTTCTTCAGAGTCATCAACTCAAGACACATCGTCCGACACAACGGCCGCCGAACAAACGGAAAAATAACGGTTTTTCATTTTTTATTTTTCCAAGCTGTCGTTTCAAGCTGTTTTTTTAAGGAGAAACAGCTTTTATTGTTTTTTGTTTTTCTAAAACAATCTGTTCGGACAAAGAAGAATCTTCCTCTATTTATTCCGGCATTTTGATTTCATAAGAATCCGGCACGTGAAGAGGCAAAGGAATCGATTCTAATTTCTGTCTGGCTCGTTGACGACGGCGCAACTCCGTTTTATTTCTGCGCACTTTTCGCCACGCGATAACATTTTTGGAATGTTGCTTATAATCTTTTGCAAAAACATGAGCGCCCGAACCGTCCGCCACGAAATAAAGAAAATCCGTCTTTTCCGGATGCAAAACCGCCAAAACGGACGCCGATCCCGGATTACAAATAGGATGTGGCGGCAGCCCGTAAGCCACATAAGTGTTATACGGACTTTCAAATTTTAAATCAGCGTAAGTCAACCGTCTGTTTAAATTCAACTGTCCGTCCGTCAAAGCAAAAATAACCGTCGGATCGGATTGCAACCGCATTTTCTTTTCTATTCTGTTTTGAAAAACAGAAGCAATCAGCGATCTTTCATAATCCACCGCCGTTTCTTTTTCAACCATCGACGCCATGGTGACAGCTTCTTCCGGAGTTAAAAAAGGCAAATTTTTATCCCTTTTCGGCCACTCTTCCGCCAACAATCTGTCCATAGCAAAACGCATTCTGTCAATAATGCTTTGGCGCGTATCGTTAAAAGAATAATAATACGTTTCCGGTAACAGAGTCCCGTTTTTCGGGATTTCAACCACCTCGCCGGTCAATTCCGGCACTTTATTTAAAAATTCGATAATCTGGCTTGACGTCAATCCTTCGGGAATAGTGACACGTCGCACCACCGTTTGCCCGTTCACAAGGATTTTCATCACCATTTGAGCGCTGGCAAACGGCGGAATAATGTATTCTCCGGATTTCAGATTGCCGGATTGCCTTGACGCCCGCACTCCCAAAGAAAAAACGGCGCTGCTTTTTATCACGCCTTCTTCTTTCAGCAAACGAGCGATTTGCTTTAAATTTTTACCTTTCGGGATATAAATATTGACTTGAAAAGAAAGAGGCCCTTCCTCGACAAACAGACTGTAAGTGCTGAAAACACTGCCGCCGACAAGAGAAGCCAAAAAAATAAACGCGGCGAAAAAGAAAATAACGCGACGGCGCATACACCCTCCAAGTTTTACGACAGTCTTAACCGCCGGACCTTTTCAACGAATAGGAAAAGGGAGCTTTCCGCCCCCTTTATTCGATTTTTTATATTTTTCTAAAGAGCAAGGAAGCGTTCGTTCCGCCAAAACCAAAGGAGTTGGACAACGCGACTCGAATCTGTCTTTCTTTTGCCCGCAAAGGAACCAAATCCATACCGACTGCCTCCGGCAAAGGATTTTCCAAGTTCACGGTCGGCGGCGCTATTTGTTTTTGCATTGCCAAAAGCGTGTAAATCGACTCGACCGCCCCAGCGGCGCCCAATAAATGACCGACAACCGATTTTGTGGAAGACATGGAAAGCTTTTCGGCGTGCTTTCCAAACATTTCCCGCACCGCCAAAAGTTCCACTTTATCCCCCAACGGCGTAGAAGTCCCGTGCGCGTTGATATAATCCACCTCGTCCGGCGAAATACCGGCGTTGCGCAAAGCCGCCTTCATCGCCCTTAAAGCGCCGTTATTTCCGGGCGCCGTGATATGGTAAGCATCTGCGCTCATGCCATAACCGATAACTTCTCCGTAAATATGCGCTCCTCTTTTTTGAGCGTGTTCATACTCTTCCAACACAACCGCGCCTGCGCCTTCTCCCATGACAAAGCCGTCTCGCCCTTCGTCCCACGGACGAGAAGCCTTTTCCGGCGTTTCATTATAAGAAGTCGACAACGCTTTTGCCTGAGAAAATCCGGCGACCGCCGACCGACAAATCGGCGCTTCCGCCCCGCCGGCAATCATCACATCGGCCTGATCCGTTTGAATAAGACGCGCCGCATCGCCGATAGCGTGCGTTCCCGTCGCACAAGCCGTGACAACGGCGGAATTGGGGCCCATAAAACCATGCCGAATCGACACATGACCCGAAATTAAATTGATTAAAGAAGCGGGAATAAAAAACGGACTGACTCTTCTGGGACCTTTTTCATGTATCAGAACAGAAGTCGCCTCTATCGTCTGCAATCCGCCGATTCCGGAGCCCATCAGAACCCCCGTTCTTTCCTTTTCTTCCACAGAATCGGGCGTCCAACCGGCGTCGGCAATAGCGTCTTGCGCCGCGCAAATACCATACAAAATAAAAGGATCCATATGCCGTTGTTCTTTCGGTTCGACAACGGAATCTTTGTCAAAATACCCGACAACGGACGGATCTGTCGGAATTTGCCCCGCTATTTTCGCGGCATAATCCGTCGCGTCAAAAGCGGTTATTTTCGATATGACGGAACGACCGCTGACAAGCCCGTTCCAGTTATGTTCCAACCCTCTGCCGATAGGAGACAAAACCCCCATACCCGTTACAACAACTCGTCTCATCATTTTTTCCTTTTACACACGGCGCGGAACCGTTTTTTTAATCAATTTAACTTATCAAAAAATCAACACAATAAGTTTCAAAAAACAGATTTAAAAACAAACGGCGGTGTGTTGACCGCCCAACTTAAAAAAAGACGAATAAGCGCCTCCCTCTTAATAGAAAAGAAGCGCTTTATTCCGAGCTTTAATCAGTTGCTGTTTTTTTCAATATAATCAACGGCGTCTTTCACCGTCAGAATTTTTTCAGCGGCGTCATCGGGAATTTCACAACCGAAATTTTCCTCAAAAGCCATCACCAATTCAACCGTATCCAGACTGTCGGCGCCCAAATCGTCAATAAAGCTGGCGCTGTCGACCACTTTTGCTTCATCTACGCCCAAATGTTCGGCAACAATCTTTTTTACGCGTTCAGAAATATCACTCATTTTTTTTTCCTTATGTTATTAAAATAAAACATTAACGCTTGCCTTTTAGCACATTTTTTTGCTTTTGGCTAGCCTCTTTTTTAAATCATCGCCATACCGCCGTTCACATGCAAGGTTTGACCCGTCATGTAAGAGGCCATATCGCTCGCCAAAAAGATAATGGCGTTGGCCACATCTTCCGGCATTCCCAGCCTGTTCATAGGAATAGACTGCGTCAGACGATCTTTTGCTTCTTGAGAAAGAGCGTCTGTCATTCTTGTTTTAATAAATCCCGGGGCGACGCAGTTTGCCGTCACGCCTCTGGACGCCAGTTCCAAAGCCAGACATTTTGTCATACCGATAAGCCCCGCTTTGGAAGCGCTGTAATTTGCCTGTCCGGCGTTGCCGGTCACACCGACGATTGACGCCGTACTGATAATCCGCCCGTAACGACGTTTCATCATTCCCTTTACGGCCGCCCGAATCAGACGAAAACCCGCCGTCAGGTTAATATCCAAAACCGTTTGCCACTCGTCATCTTTCATACGGATAAACAGGTTGTCTTTCGTCAAACCGGCGTTGTTCACGACGATATCGATTTGACCGAAATCTTCTTCAACCGCCTTGACCAAAGATTCCGGACCGTTGGCGTCTTTTAAATCGCACGGATAGACATTGACTCTGTCTTTCAACGTTTCTTTGAAAGATTCCAAAGCGTCCATGGAAATATCCGTCAAAGCCAAAGTCGCCCCCAAAGCGTGAAATTGTTGAGCGACAGTTCTTCCGATACCTCCCGTCGCTCCGGTAATCAGAACGACCTTTCCTTCAAAATTTATCATATTTTATCTCCTTTTTTAAAAGTCATAACCGAAAAAACGCGAATTTTCAATGAATTTTCAATTTGATTTCGGATTTTATTTTTCAAAAACCGTTACAAAAGACTTTTGACAAACTCTTCAATAGATTCTTTTGTCAACAGATTGACGCGTTCCAAAGAATCGTCAATCCGGCGCACCAAACCGGACAACACCTTTCCGGCGCCGGCTTCCGTCGTCTGAGTGACTCCCAACGACGCCATTTTTTGAATCGATTCGGTCCAACGAACAGGACTGTAAATCTGCCGAACCAGATTTTGTTTAATCTGTTCGGCGTCGGTGACAACATCGGCCGTCACATTATCAATCACCGTTATTTGCGGCGTTTTGACGTCAAGAGCAAGTATTTCTTCTTCCAGATCTTGCGCGGCAGGGCGCATCAAAGGACTGTGAAAAGCACCGGACACGGACAATTTCACAGCCATTTTAGCTTTCATTTGCTTAGCCTTTTCCATGGCACGTTCAACAGCCTTTTTTTCGCCGCTGACAACCGTTTGTCCGATAGAATTATCATTGGCAATCACCAAAATATCATCGCCGGCACTTTCCTCAACGATTTTTTGAACCTCTGCAACAGACAACCCGATAATGGACGCCATAGAGCCGTCTTTACCACAGGACGCCTTTCCCATGGCGGCGCCTCTTTTGCGCAGCATCACGGCGGTTTCCGACAATGTTAAGGCATTTGCGGCACACAAAGCCGTCCACTGTCCCAAAGAATGTCCCGCCGTATATGAAAAAATATCTTTCAACGAACGAGCGGACAGTTCTTGTAAAACACGACAAACCGCCATACTGACCGTCATCAACGCCGGTTGCGCGTTTTGTGTCAAAGTCAATTCCTCCTCATTGCCTTCAAAAATCAAAGAAGACAGCTTGAAATGAAGAGCCTCGTCCGCTTCGTCAAAAACATCTTTGGCACAAGGAAAAGAATCGTATAAATCACGCCCCATGCCAACCGACTGTGAGCCTTGCCCCGGAAAGAGTATCGCTTTTGTCATATTGCCTCCGAAAATAAAAGAATAAGGTTTATCATACACATCTTTAAAAAAAAGAGAATTAAATTTTTATGACGTTCTCGAATATTTTTCTGCCTAAAAAGGCAAAATAAGGAAAAAATCGGCCGCATAGAGCCGCATAGACATATTTTTTGTTTTTTCAAACGGTAAAAAACGCTTGATTTTTCCTCTTTGAAAAGGCATACTGTCTTTGAAGGACGGCAGAAGCGTTTTTTTCGCCAATCTGGTCAGGTTCGGAAGAAAGCAGCCATAACGAATAAAAACGGGTTCTGCGCGGTCCTTCGCTTTTTTTGAAAAAAACCCGAACGGGATGGTTTCGCTCCAACCACTTATTATAAAGACAATGTGACGCTATGGAACAAGATCTGATTTCTTCTCAAAACACACCTCAAGAACAAGACGAATCTCTTTTTGCGGCGCAGAATAAGGATCAGACCGCTTTTTCACCTTCGTCCTCGGCAAAAGAACCGGCAAAGCCGACCCCTTATCAGGTTTTAGCCAGAAAATACCGCCCGAAAACCTTCAACGATCTTATCGGACAAGAAACGCTTGTCAGAACTTTATCCAACGCGATTGAAACGAATCACTTGGCGCAAGCTTACATTTTAACGGGGATTCAAGGAACGGGCAAGACGACGTCCGCTCGATTGATTGCCAAAGCGCTGAACTGCGTAGGACCGGACGGCAAAGGAGGCATGACCATCACGCCGTGCGGACAATGCGCGCATTGTTTAAATATCGCTTCCGACAGCGACATGGACGTCACCGAAATAGACGCGGCCAGCAACACGGGCGTGGATAATATTCGGGAAATTATTGAAGGCGCGCGCTATAATCCTATTTCCGCCCGATATAAAATTTACATTATCGACGAAGTGCACATGCTGTCAAAACCGGCTTTCAACGCTTTATTAAAAACATTGGAAGAACCGCCCGAACGCGTCAAGTTTATCTTTGCCACAACGGAAATAAGAAAAGTTCCCATTACCGTTTTATCCCGTTGCCAACGGTTTGACTTGCGCCGGATTGAACCGGACACTTTGGCTGATTTTTTTGAAACGGTTTTGCAAAAAGAAAACAGAAAAGCCGATCCGGAGGCGGTCAAACTTATCGCCAAAGCGGCGGACGGGTCTGTCCGCGACGGTCTTTCTCTTTTGGACAGAGCCTTGGCGCACGCGGACAAAGGGGAAACAATTACCGCCGAACAGGTGCGTTCGATGATAGGATTGGCGGATAAAAGCAGCTTATTTACCCTTTTTGATCATTTGATGAAGGGAGAAATTTTACAAGCTCTTGACGTATTAACGGAGCAATACTCTCTCGGCGTGGATCCTACGACTTTAGTTCAAGATTTGCTTTCTTTGACGCATTGGTTGACTCGCGTTAAAATCGCACCGGAACTTGTGTCCGACCCGTCTTTAACCGATTTGGAAAAAAACAAGGGACTTCAAATGTCACAAAACCTGACAATGGGCACCTTGACGCAAGTTTGGCAGATGTTGTTAAAAGGATTGAGCGAACTGAAAAGTTCTTTTTCCCCGATAAAAACGGTGGAAATGCTGTTTATCCGAATAGGATACTCTTCCGGCTTGCCTTCCGTCTCTTCTTTGGTTGAAGAGATAAAAAAAAAATCTGTAACCCCTCAAAAAACAACGGAGACTGAACCTTCTTTGCCCCCAAAAACGGCGGAAAAGGAATCTGTTCCGGACAAAACCGGTTTTAACGTCCCGCCAAAAGAGCCGACAAAAAAAGAAGAACTTTTGAAAAACGAGGAAAAATCGGAAACCGTCTTTTTATCGTCTTTATCCGAAATGACTGATTTTTTAAGAAAAAACGGCAAGTTGATGTTGGCTTTTAAAGTAGAATCCTTTCTTCACCCGATTTATTTTGCTCAAGGAACTTTGGAATATCAGCTGGCACAGGAAGCCGACCATTCCTTTATTCCGGAATTAAAAAACTTTTTGGAACAAAAAACGGGCGTTTCTTGGACTTTTAAGGAAAATACCTCAGTTCAGGCAAAAAAAACCTTGAAAGAGGAAAAACAACAAAAAGAAAACACTCTGAAAAAAACTTTAGCGCAAAATGAAACAGTCAAAGCCGTGTTGTCCTCTTTTACGGGAACGCAAATTGACAACATCAGACCGCGCGAATTGGAAGAAGCTCCCTCAACCGATTTAATGACGGACAATTCGGATTCGGACGATTTTTCATTCGGAGGCAGTTCCGATTCGGATGTCGAAGAGGAAAACGACTCGTAAAATCGTCAGAAAAACCGAACAACAACATACAAAAAACAAAAGGATTTTATTTTCCATGGAAAACACACCGATTGAGTCCCTCATTCAATTTTTATCCCGCCTGCCGGGGCTTGGTCCTCGTTCGGCGACAAGAATGGTTCTTTTTCTTTTAAATAAAAAACAATCTCATTTGGAACCGTTGATGGATTTAATGAGGCAGGTGGACGAAAATGTCATGGTCTGTCCCGTTTGCGGTAATTTGGATACGCAATCCCCTTGCCATTTATGCCAAGACGCCCGCCGGCAAAAAAATATCATCTGTGTTGTGCCGCAAGTGGCGGACATTTGGGCTTTGGAGAGGACAAGAATTTACAAAGGGCAGTATTTCGTGCTCGGCGGGCTTTTATCCGCGCTGGACGGCATGGGGCCTGAAGATTTGAAAATCGGTTCTCTTGTTAAAAAAATCAATCAAGGCGGTATTGAAGAAGTGATTTTGGCACTGCCTTTAACGGTTGACGGTCAAACGACTTTGCATTATTTGGCGGATATATTAAAGTCAACGTCCGTCAAGTTGTCGACATTGGCGCACGGCGTGCCTGTCGGTGGCGAGCTGGATTATTTGGACGAAGGCACCATTCAAACCGCCTTCACCGCTCGCAAAGAGATATAACCCCCCTCTGACTGTTTTTTTGAAAAACGGGATAATCCGGCCGAAAAATTTACTTTTATAACGCCGCTTTATTTGAATGTCTGTCAGCTTTATAAGAGGCGCATTCGGGATTTATTAAAACTTTATTAAAGCAACAGTCTATAAGATAGCTTATAAAAAGAAGGACGTTCCTTATATTGACGGACGCAAAGCTTTTGGTCGCATTTTAATCCAAAAGAAAGGAGAAAAAGGCTCTGAACAAAATTTTTCTTGAAGCTGTTTGAAAATCGGGGCATTATAACCCTATCAAAAAGAAAAAACGCAGGCGATGGAAATGGCATTGGAAGAAGCTTTAACGCAACTTGAAAATAAAATGGAAGAACTGGAAGAATCCGTTCTGCTGTTTCAAAAGCGACGCCGGACGGAAACGGCTCAGTTAAAAAACGCCGTCAAAATCGCCCGAGAAAAGCTGATACACGCCGTCAGTCTTATCTCTTCCGGTGAAAATGCCGGCGACAAAAAACAAAAGACGGAAGAAAAGGCGTTTTTCAATCAACCTTCTTTTGACAATGAAGAGGAAAAGTAACGGTGGCCGTTGTAACTCTTTTGATTGCCGACAGACATTACAAGCTTTCCTGCGCATCCGGACAAGAACAAGTGCTGGAAAACTTGGGAAAGATTTTAAATGAAAAGGCGCATCATCTTTTAAAAAACATCGGTTTTATCCAAGAAAACCAGTTATTGCTGATGCTGGCGGTTTTAGCTTTGCAGGAAGGACAGTTGAGCGAAAAAAAACGACTCGGAGCGGAAGAAGAAGTTGCGCGATTGAAACAAGAAACGGCCCGATACGATTCGGACTTTCAACAAAAGATAGAAAAAAACGAATCGGAAAGACAAGACCTTCTTCGTCAATCGGAACAGTTGAAAAAGGCGTTGGAAGAAGAAAAAGAAAGCCGATTAAAGGTTCAGGAGGCCCTGCAACAACAAAAAAACGCGCAGACAATCGAAGAAAAAGAGCTTCTGAAAAAAATAGAAAATTTAACAAAACGTATAACAGCTCTTGCCGAAAAGATGAAAAAAGAGTAATCTGAAAAAAGAGGGCAACTTTCCGGTTTGTTATTTCTGCGCAAGTCTCGGAACCGATGTCTTATAAATAAAGGGGGTTGTCCCTGACCTGACCCGTGGGCTGGTTATATGACCTCCGCCCTATACTAAAAGGGTTCGCAGTTAATGCGTTTTCGGAAGACGGCCAAGAAGGTACCCTCGCTTTTTCAAATCACCTTTTTTCCATATGAAAAGAGGCGTTGTTATTATTAAAATCAAAGAGATTTCCTTTTTTGATAAAAAAAAGAAAACTATGGGAATAAACTGAATGAAAATACTATACTGCGGTGATGTCGTAGGTCGGCCGGGAAGAAAAATTATTGAGGAAAAGCTACCGGAGTTAAAAAAGGCTTTAAACCTTGATTTTGTTATTGTCAACGCAGAAAACGCCGCACACGGATTCGGGCTTACTCCCAAAATTTATCAGGAAATCAAATCTGCCGGCGCCGACGCCGTGACTTTAGGCAATCATACTTTTGATAAAAAGGAAATTATTCCTTTTTTACAGGAGGAAAATGACCTTGTCCGACCGGCGAATTATCCGGAAGGAACTCCCGGAAAAGGAGCAAAAGTCTTTACACTGGCCGACGGCAGGAAAATTGCCGTTTTGCAAGTGCTGGGCACACTGTATATGCACGCCGTTCTGCATCCGTTTGAAACATTGGACACTCTTTTGGCGCAATACCGACTGCAAGAAAATGTGCAATTTGTGTTCGTGGATATTCACTGCGAAGCTACCAGCGAAAAAGTCGCCACCGGTTTTTATTGCGACGGCAGAGCTTCTTTAGTGGCCGGAACGCATACGCATATTCCGACCGCCGACGCGCAAATTTTGCCGAAAGGAACAGGCTTTATCACCGATGTCGGCATGTGCGGCACCTATCGTTCCGTTATCGGCATGACGCCCGAAACGGCGCTCGGGCGTTTTTTCCCCGACCGAAAATCCATGCCGTTGCAGCCGGCCAACGACTCTGCGACTCTTTGCGCTGTTTTTTGCGAAACAGATGATAAAACAGGCAAGGCCGTAAAAATATTTCCCGTCCGTGTCGGAGGATATCTTGAAGAATCTTTTAAAGTGTGCTAAATAAGCTGCATTACATTTAAAAAGTAAATAAAAAGGATAAAAAATGTCAGGACATTCACAATTTAAAAACATTATGCATCGTAAAGGAGCGCAAGATCAATTGCGCGCTCGTGTCTTTTCAAAATTGGCGAAAGAAATCACCATCGCGGCGAAATCCGGACTGCCGGATCCGGCGTCCAACCCTCGGTTAAGAACGGCCATTCAAGCGGCCAGAGCCGAAAATATGCCGAAAGACAACATTGAACGAGCAATTAAAAAAGGATCTTCCAACGATGACGGAACCGTTTATGAAGAAGTCCGTTATGAAGGATTTGCCCCCGGCAACATCGCCATTATCGTCGAAGCGTCCACCGATAATCGGAATCGGACGGCGCCGATTATGCGGTCTTTATTCGGCAAAAGAGGCGGCACTTTAGGGGAAACAAATTCCGTCGCTTTTAATTTTGAACGAGTCGGATATATTGAATACCCCGCCTCTGTTGCTTCTGCCGACGAAATGTTTGAACAAGCGATTGACGCCGGTGCTTCAGATATCGAATCGGACGACGAAACGCATGGAATCACTTGTTCTACCGACGATTTAGCGCAAGTCAGAGACGCTTTGGAAAAGAAATTCGGCACACCGAACGCCGCTCGTTTGGAATGGAAACCCTTAGTCACCGTTGAAATTTCCGATTTGGATAAAGCAAAATCCTTCTTGGACTTTGTGGACGCTTTAAACGATGAAGAAGATGTGCAACGTGTTTTTCATAACGCGCAAATCCAGCCGGAAATTCTGGCAAAATTGGAAGAAGAATAAATGCTTATCCTGGGGATAGATCCGGGATTGTGTCACACAGGGTGGGGTTTGATCCAAAAGGACAAATCCCGCCTTGTTTTTGTCAGCGCCGGATTGATTAACGCCGATTCGTCTTTACCCTTGGCTCAAAGGTTGGCGGAAATTTATGAAAGCCTTATCCGTGTCATTGACACTTTTCACCCGCAAGAAGCGGCCATTGAAGAAACCTTTGTCAATAAAAATCCAAGCTCGACTTTAAAACTGGGACAAGCCAGAGGCGTCGCGCTTTTGGCGCCGGCCATGCGACATATTCCCGTGGCCGAATACACCCCGAACCAGATAAAAAAAATGGTCGTCGGCGCCGGACACGCGGATAAAAAACAAGTGGATATGATGGTCAGAAAATTATTACCCGCCGTGCCGAACAACATTCCCTCCGATTCGTCGGACGCTTTGGCCATCGCCTTGTGCCATTGTTTTATGCGGAGCAGCCTATGAAAATTATTCCTTTTCCATCGGAAAATTTTAATGAAAGAGCTTGTTTTTCCGCCACGGTTGCGCCGTTAAAGCCTAAAGCTTCCTCTTTATTCTCTTTGCAATCTCCGTCTTTTTTGCAGACTTTTTCTGAAGGGAAAAACACGTTCAATCAAAAAACACCGACAAACGAAGACGCCGTTCGTCTGCTTGTTTTTCATTCAATGGAAACACAAGATATAGAGGAAAGTCTTTTTCTGTTGACCGACAAAAAATCCGGCGTCAGCGCCCATTATCTGATTGACGGAAACGGAACCGTTTACTGTCTTGTCGATGAGGAAAAACGAGCTTGGCACGCCGGCGTTGCTGCTTGGAGAGAATGGAACACGGATATCAATTCTGTTTCCATCGGCATAGAGTTTCAAAACACAAAAGCGCAAGGCTTTACTTCCGCCCAAATCGACAGCGGCATCCGTCTGTCAAAAGAAATTTTAAAAAGGCACCCTTTGATAAAACCCGTCAACATCGTCGCGCATTCGGACATCGCTCCTTTGAGAAAAAAAGACCCCGACGAACATTTCCCTTGGCGACAATTAGCTCAAAGCGGCATCGGTTTATGGACGCAAAATCAAAGGCCCGTTAAGGACGCCTATTTACAAAAAACAGAAGAAGAATTGCTTTTAAAAATCGGTTACCTGCTTTCGGACTCTTTTCTTTGTGCCGATACAAAAAAGACACCCTCTTTTTCTTTTGAAACAAAAAAAGCCTTTTTAACTGCTTTTTGCCGACGATTTTCTCCGGAAAACTTAACGACATTTCTTGAAAAAGCGCAAGAAGAGCCGTCAGAATCCTTAACCGTTTGTTCAACGCCGACTCTTTTTAACCGTTTAGCCGCCGTTGCGGAACTTTACGATTCTTGCCAATCTCTTTAAAACAGCCGTTGTGGCGAACGCCTTTTGCCTCTTTCAAAACAAAATTATTTGGACGAATGTAAATTTTGCGCCGAAGACTGTTTTTTTTGCGCCATCTCACGCAAGCGATACAACTCTTCCAAAGCTTCTTTCGGTGAAAATTCGTCAGGATTTATCCGCAACAATTCTTTTTCCGCTTCGGACGGTTCGGCGGCGTAAAGCTTTTCCACCATTTTATCAAACAAAGGAAGTTCTTCAATAAAAGCTTCCGATTTTTTTGATTTTCCGGATTGGCTTTCCAACTTTGCCAACACCTGTTCCGCTCTGCGAATGACCAACCCCGGCAAACCCGCCAGCTTTCCGACATGAATCCCGTAAGAACGATCCACCGCGCCATCGGCCACTTCATACAAAAAGACCACATCGGAATGCCATTGTTTTGTGCGCATTGCATGCAACGACAAATGAGGCAACGTCATTGATAAATCCGTTAATTCATGATAATGCGTTGCAAACAAAGCGCGGCATTTATTCACGTTGTGAAGATATTCGGCCACGGCCCACGCAATGGAAAGCCCGTCAAAAGTCGCCGTTCCTCTGCCGATTTCATCTAAAATGACAAAAGAACGATCCGTCGCCTGATTTAAAATCAACGACGTTTCAATCATTTCCACCATAAAGGTCGACCGGCCTCTTGCCAAATCGTCGGACGCTCCGACACGGCTGAAAAGCTTGTCTATCACACCGATACGCGCCGATGAGGCCGGCACAAAAGACCCGATTTGCGCCAAAATGGCAATCAAGGCATTTTGTCTTAAAAAAGTGCTTTTCCCCGCCATATTCGGTCCCGTCAAAAGCCAAAGACGCCCTTTTTCCTCATTCATACAACAATCATTTTCAACAAAAGAGCCTTCTTTTGACTCTTTTAAAGAAGCTTCCACCACCGGATGACGACCACCTTGTATTTCAAAGACAAAACTGTCGTCAATCACAGGCCGGCAATAATTATTTTCCAAAGCCGTCACCGCCAACGCCGACGCGACGTCGATACCGGCCACCGCTTGCGAAATTTGCAACAATTCTTCCACATGGCTCATCGACAAAGTGACAAGCCGTTCAAAAATCGCCAATTCTTCGTCCAACGCCTGCTGTTCCGTATCCTGCAACATTTGATTAAAAGAATCCAAATCGTTTGTTGTAAAACGCGTGCTGTTTATCATGGAACGCACATGCCGAAATTCTATTTCCGGACAGTTTTTTAAATTTTCATAAAAACGGGAAGGCACCTCCACAAAATAGCCCAACAAACTGTTTGACGCTATTTTTAACGAGCTTATCTGCGTTTTTTCGGCATATTGAGCCTGAAGTTCGTTAATAAACGCCTCATGTTCTCCTTTTTTATTTTGCAACATGTCCAGCTTGGCGGAATACCCTTCCGCGATAAACCCGCCGTCACGCGCCAACACGGGCATATCCGACGCAGATGCCTTCAAAGTTCTTTGAAGTTCCAAAGCCATTTCGTCCAATGTGTGCAACTGGTCTCGTTGATTTTTTAACCGTTCCGGCAACAACTCATGATCCAAAATGTTACGCAGTTTCGGCACCAGACACAAAGCGTCCCTGAGCGCCGCCAAATCACGAGGACCGCCTCGCTTGACGGATAATCTGGAAATAGCCCGTTCCATATCCGGAAAACCAACCAGTTTTTCCCGCAGTTTAGAAAGAATATCTCTTTGAGACACGAAAAAATCGACCGCGTCCAATCGGTCTTTGATTCTTTTCACGTCCGTCAAAGGAGAAGAAAGATAAGACGACAGCAACCTTCCGCCGACATTCGTTACAGTTTTGTCTATGACGTTTAAAAGACTTTTTCCGCGCCGCCCGCCGGATAAAGACGTAAAAAGTTCCAAATTTCTTCTCGTCGCCGCGTCAATGTCCATATAAACGGTCGAAAGAACTTTTTGCAAGTGTTTTAAATACGGATACGTTCCTTTTTGCGTCAGATTGATGTAATCCATCAAAACGCCGGCCGTTGTCAATTCTTCTTCATTAAAAGAGCCGAACGCCTCCAAAGTGGCGACTTTCCAAAAGTCCTCCAACCTTTTTTTTGCGTTCACGTAAGAAAACCTGCTGGACGGCAGAAAAGTGATTTTCTTTTCAAATTCATATAAAATTTCACACAAATCTGAATTTTTTTTGGCCTTTTCATCAAGCAACAATTCCGCCGGATCCAGCTTCACTAAAGCGGAATACAACTTTGATAAAGGCACCGTCTGCGTTTTAAAATCCCCTGTTGAAATATCCACGTAAGACATGCACGCTTGCACCTTATCCACCATCATACACGCCAGATAATTATTTTTTTTGCCGTCCAAAAGAGTATCTTCCGTCAAAGTTCCCGCCGTCACCAAACGCGTCACTTCTCGTCTGATAATGGCTTTATAGCCTCTTTCTCTTGCCTGTTCCGGCGTTTCCATCTGTTCGCAGATAGCCACTTTATATCCCAGTTTCACCAGTTTTTCCAAATAACTTTCATACGCGTGAAAAGGTACGCCGCACATCGGAATGGAATCTTCTTCTCTGGCTTTGGCGTCTTTTTTATTTGATTTATTCGTTAAAACAATATTCAACAGTTTTGAAACCAATTTGGCATCGTCAAAGAAAAGTTCGTAAAAATCCCCCAACCTGTAAAAAACCAAATAATCCGGATATTGTTTTTTCACTTCAAAATACTTTTCCAACATCGCCGGTTTTTGTTCTGTTTTTTTGACTTTTGCGTTTATTTGATTTATTTCTTCCATTTTGGTATACTTCTTCTTATATAACCTGAAAATAATTTCTTATATACTATATT